>JAICVW010000284.1 GCA_025935105.1 Nitrososphaeraceae archaeon | reverse complement strand
CTTGATAATGTAATTGTTACAATGCAAGTCTTGCTTTCTCCTGGCTTGATTGTACCGTAACCAAAAATGCTGTTGCTTCCTGCATCAGAGGTTATCGTAGACCTAACGGGAACACAATCTCCAGAATACGTCGTGGTGGTGTTTGGATTTGTTGATAACTCGGTATTGGTATTATAGGTGTTGTTAACTGGCTCATATACAGCATAGGCGCCGGGCTTTAAATTAAAAGTGACTCCAGTCTGAGATCCTTTCGTAAAGTGATATGAATAAGTATACCCGTCTAGATTGGGGTATTCATTAGCAACGACTTGGGATAAAGTTGAAGGATTGAGCGAATTGCTTCCCGTGCTAGTAAAGTGAGTTACAACTGTTAACCTTGGGGATTGCTGTGTAATATTTGTGTTATTAATATTCACCGAAGATCGAGGGCTAGAGCTGGAGGGATTCTGAATATTCGGGGAACGGTTTATTTGCTGCTGATTCAATAACTGCTGTTGCAGATGCCGATTTTGGTATTGAAAGAGATTAGTGTTGTGTGATGAGTTAGAATAGGGATAACTATATGGATATTTGTGTAATGGGAGATTTTGAGCAGACGATGATTTGTTCTCATGAGGGGAAATGAAATTTTGTATTTTTATACAGTTGAATTTTGTATCATTGGAAGAGATTGTTGTGTGGTTTGATGGTCTTAATTTTCCCTGAACAGATTGCGTACATTCGTTTGTTAGGCTCTGGTATTGTATGTTTTTGCCCAGCTGACTATTTGTTCCAACGGTTGTAGAAAAAAACACAATTGTTGATAAGAATGAAACTGCAATCATAATACCAAACGCTTTTTTAGATGCAGACGAATGTTTTATCACAAGAATATGATATACAAGTCGACCCTATTTAAATTCACTAATCGATACAAGCACATACATTGTTACTGCTTAATTTGCAATCTGCTTGAAAGTTAGCTCTTTTGCTACATTGCTGCCTTTCCTTACGTGTGGATAGTTATACCCTGGATTAACCAAAATAGCTGATCGTTTGTACAGTTAGAAGCAGTGTTAGGGAATAATATGCCATTTAGTTCGCAGCGAATATGGTTTGGCGATCTTCATGCCATATATGCCCACCAGTACCTTTTCCTGCAGAAATCTAACAATGCACTCGAGTAGATTAGACCTTCGTAAGCAAGATATTTAGAATTAGCATTTGACAGTAATAGCTTTACACCAGACTTTGTATGAGTACCTGTAAGGTTGCTGTTGGGTATAACGTTAGTCCTTAAAGGTTTTGAAGCATTTGTCTGGATTAGATGTGAAACATTAATCGGCAGATTTAACCTATTTTTATTGGCAAGTGAAGACTATTTTTTACTTATCCGTTGATGGATATAACACTTGAAGCCACCGACAGCACAATTAAAATAGATAATAAAATATGAAGCTGTTGCCTCATTATTTTACAGTCATCTGCTAAATGTTATGACTTGACAATTATTAAATACATCTTTGATATCAAAGTTGTTCGCCTGATTGTTGTCGATATTGTGTTGACCTATGAAAAACCTCCCCTTCACAGATTCTTGTGTTAGTGAAACGCCTCCTGCTGAATTTACTTGCAGGGCAAGGGTCCTTTTATCATCGTTACTATGGTGACCGTTAGAGTTTGAAGAGCTTGTTTGACCCGATGGTGAGACATCGCCCACTATTGTAAGCGAAAATGTTCCTCCGCACCCTATAGCTGGTAATGACGGAAACCACGGCGAAAAGGAATTAGACTGAGTTGCAAGCGATGCTGAAGGGAAAGATGATGTCGTAGGGGGAAAAACTGATGGAGGAAATGTGGTTGTTTGCGACGGGATAAATTGTGCGTAGGATAGAGAAGCCCCGCTGATAGTAGTCAGCGAGAAGCAGAGTAGCAGGCATATCGAGAGAAATGTAACTCTTGGGGCGAATTTGATCAGGTAACAATACTTTAACATGACCATTCTAATACTCTATCTCAAATAATAAATCATATAAGTGACTTGCTAATTTTGATGCTCTAGTTTACTACTTATATATTCTACTAGACAAGATTTCCCTCAAATTTTGGTCATCGATACTGGGCTCTCTACACAAGGCTTTTTCGTATTAGAAGCCTTGGCCCACAGAAACTGTTCTGAACAGAATTGAATAACTGCCATAGTTATATTCCGTCCATGTGAAATACAATGCACTTCCATTAATCATCATTTCCGGGAATATAGAAAAGCCAAGCGTTTTACTTACGTCAGCAGGATATGAAAAACTAACACCATTATCATTGCTCTGGGAGATAAATATGTCATAGCCCAAAGTATTACTGCCGGTGTCAGCAGACCACACGAGTCTAACGTCATCAGCATTATATTTAGGACTCGTTGATACGTTTATACCTACATCTCTTAGTCCAGGATTGCTAATTATTTTAAAAGGAGAACTAAATGATGCCCCGCCGTTTACGCTTCTTGAAATAAACAAATCAGTATTTCGGGTGAATGACGAATTCGAAGTAGATGGGTAAGCCCAAATTACGTAAACATTATCACCATAACTACCATTTGATGAGGCAAGCCTAGGAATGTCCGAACTAAAGCTGAAATTATTCGTCGCGAAGTTGTTGCTTAACTTGATCGGAGAGCTAAACGTTTCGCCAGCATCCACACTCTTTGTAAAGTATGTATTGGCAATGTTTAATGTGTGATTTGCACTTTCCAACCATGTGACATATACGTTTCTACCAGAGGCGTCCACTTGAGGTTTAGATGAGAAACTGTTGGGATTATTGCTTAAATTTATTGGAGTGCTAAAATGAATGCCATTATTTGTACTTCTTGTGAATAAAATCTGATCATTAATAAGAAAACCATTAGATAACGTGGAATTGTACCAGACTACATATACATTATTTCCAGATATGGACATCTCTGGCTTTGATGCTATTCCATCGCCGCTCAAGCTAGTTATATTGCCAAATGTGTCGCCTCCATCATTACTCGATTTGAATAGGACCGTGCCTGCAGTAAGGTTATTTGCACTTCCCACCCACATAACATAAACGTTGTTACCAGATGCACTTAGCCTGGTTTCATTAGTAAAAAATGATGTGCCTAGTGCAACAGGCGTGGTGAAAGTTGCGCCATCGTTTGTACTTTTAGTAAAATATACTTCGGCGGCTCCAAGTGAATAATCTGACCATATAATGTACAAATTATTGTCTGAAACAGCTATTCTTGGTTCTTGTTTTATTCCAGGCTTATAATTCGTTAGTGCTACCGGTCTACTAAAGCTCACTCCGCTATCTGTACTCTTGGAAAAGAAGATGTCGGAGCTCCTTCCACCATTAGTTGATTCACCTGGCAACGATGCTGTCCACACCTCGTAGATGTTTTTACCTGAGATGGAAATGTGTGGGTCAGCTGCGAACGGGACAACTCCACTTAAATTAATTACACTATTATAAGTCTGTGCGTAGCCGTAATGCATTGGCTCTTGAATTAAGAGTTGAAAGATGGCCATATCACACAGAATGACGGTAAAAGCAAACACCAATAAACCATTCCAGACGGTTTTATGCATTATGGTTCCTTTCTTGGCCTTGGACAATATGGTCACCTATAGCAAGATCAACCATGGCTCTCTGTCTTTATCCTAGCCTACCCGTGATATTATGCTTGTCATCATAAATTTATGTGCGTAACAAGAAGCCTTATAGTTTACCCCCTTGTTAATTATGTATCTTTAGCATCAATAACAACAACAAACAATAAAAAAGAGTCACCTATCAATCAATCACAGAGCCACCCAATGCCAGAAGTGCTTGACGTTCGTGCAGTAAGTTGTAAATTTAATTGTTTATGTTTTTAATTGAAATTTAAATATCAAACGGTAGACCTAATCCAAAGTAATAGGCGAAAGGCGAAATAACTTGTAGATATGGATGAATAATAGCTTCTGGACTGAACCGGATAAGGAATAGCAGCCATGGCTTTGGCTTGGGTACTCAGGCAGTACACGCTGGCGTGTGCAATGAGCTGATCAAAGAGGTGCTTACTCTCCAAACTTAGCATTTTTATTAATTATATTATTTTGTAGAACATACAAAAGAGAAAATCACATTCTGTAAGGGAGTAGCATTGTGGTGGAATGTTGAGGGATTTGAACGCTTATTATTGGCATTGTCCCAGTAATATATGATATTTCTTACAGAAATATTGCGCAAATTCACGTCTTTAGAATCCCTCAGACACCAGCTGTCATGCGATATGGAATAGAATAAGTCTTGGACATCTCTTTTCCGCGATAAACCAAATATATTCCGAAACGCAAAGTTACATATTAAATATTAGCGCCTTAAAAAAAAGAATTCCATTATCACACGATATTTAGCGGTTAACTATTGGCTGCTCTTCGATAGTCGGCCATTCCAAAATTTCATTTGAAAAGGATTTTCTGTAATCCACTGGAACTTTTGTTAAATCGTTATCCGTAGTCAGCAGGGAAAAATCTGTTCCGATACCTAGTTTCAACGCTTCATACGATTCCACAGAAGTCACTGATGGATGCAGCCTACTTTGGAGTGCCCGATATTGTGCGAGGCCCTTGGTAGCAGTTGCGCATATAAACATTTTATGCTGCTGAGATGAAAAAATGCTAAGCAATTCTATCTTGTCATCTATCACATCAGAGATATCATAATAGACATGAGGACTAAAATCTTTTGTGACAGGCATCTCGTAACTCAAGATATTTGGAATAAATCTCCCCGCCTCTAAG
>JAICVW010000114.1 GCA_025935105.1 Nitrososphaeraceae archaeon | reverse complement strand
GTTATTGACGTGCAACATGATTTTATGGATAGCGATGGTGCTGTACCTTGTCCTGCCACTTCAGTTTCGGGCCCCGAAGAAGTAATTCAGAATGTTCATAGATTAGTAAATGCCGCAAAAATTTCCAAGATTCCTACTATATTTACACGAGAAATTCATAGACCATCTATGATAGATATGGGTAGAGAGCTTGATGGTAACGAACCAAGACACTGTCTTGATGGAACTAAGGGTCCAGTAATAATGGAGGGACTAGGAGCTGATAAGCTCGAAGAGAATCAGTACTTGGTCCCAAAGCGAAGATATAGTGCATTCATAGGGACAGATCTGACCTTCCTGCTTAATGCGTTTAAAGCTGATACGCTGGTCTTGACCGGTGCCGCCACTAATGTATGTGTGCACTATACTGGAGCTGATGCCCACCAATACGATTATAGAATAAAAGTAGTGGAAGAGGCAACAGCTGGTACCTCCACAGAATCTCACAAAGCAGCTCTTCAAGCACTTGAATATTTACAAAATGGCGCAATTGTACATATGGCGGAGGTGGTTGAAGCTATGAAAGCTTTCAGACGACGTAAGGAATAGTAGATAGATATCACTACGCTCATATCCCAATAGACCAGTCAGGAATTAGTTGATCCATTCAAATAGAAACGCTTCCAGGAGCAAGATAGCTCTTATATTGTATATTTTGTTTAGGCCAGTATAGTTGGAGAAGGAACCAAACAATCGATTCAAATGCCCCCTTTACCAAAATTCCTGATTATTGCTGTATTGGTGGTCAGTATCTTTGCCAGCGTCGATTTACAGCAAGCATCAGAAGAGTGCTGGAATATATCCAAAAATGAACTGTTAGTATTAACATATTGCAAGTCATCTAGATATTTTAGAAACAAGATATGGCAGTACTTTAGAACCAAAAACTTTGGGTTTAACATGTATAGGTATCTAACAGGATATGAAGGTTAGAGAATTTATGCTAATTGGTTTAGACTAAAATTCTTATAATAACAATAGATTATTCCTGCAACTGAAAGTATTACCGTATAATCTGGTTATATATTACCTTGTAGATATACAAGATTGGAATGAATATATAATGATCGATTATCTACCTAGATTTTATCAATATCTACATCACATCTTAATAAAAGTGAAAGAAGACCTCAAATTGAGAAAAACAGATTCAACTTGCCTCATCAATATGGTATAGGAGAAATTGAGATCAATTGATAAATGATAAATCTATTCGAGTATTAATGGTGACAACTGAATATCCCCCTATGCCAGGAGGAGTAGGAAGATATACTGAGAATCTTACCAAATCGCTGCGCAAGATGGGCCTTGAGGTATATGTTCTTTGCAATGAAAAAGGCAATGGTAATTACTATGGTCTATCGACTTACAACAAACATAATTCGGAAGTAATCTCAAAGGCTGCTAACGACTCAAATGCTGACTTGGTGCATATACAGTACGAGCCGGGTCTGTATGGATTAGTTTTGGACTCTTTTCCATTCCTTCATTATAGAACAACAACTACTATAGACACTTTTTACGATACCTCTAAGGTCCCCATTGTAACTACATTTCATTCAGCTTATACATTCAAGCAATGGATGAATTTGGCCTCAATAGCCAACAGTACAAGCAAAATAAGGAAATATGCCAGCTTTATTGCTAAATCATGGAAGCGGCTTGTAAATTATTGGTCAGTTCACAATTTAAATAAAGCCAAGTGGGCTAAAAGCAGGACCAACATAGTCTTTTCAAAATACCTTGCATCACTTATTGATGGTGCTAATAATTTGAGTGGGAATGGAGGTAGTAGTAGTAATAGTAATGGCAGTAGCCAAGCTGATAGTGAATTTAGTATAATTTACCATGGTGCTGAGCCTATAAGTGTACGGAGCAAGAGAGAGGCACGTTCGATGTTTTCTTTTCCTGAAGATAAGCGAATTGCATTAGCATTAGGATTTAGAACGTCAACAAAAGGCTGGGATATACTGGGAAAAATTAATCTCCCTGATGATTGGCTTATAGTAATAAATCCATCAAAGAACCACTATAACCCTAATGAGAAGGTCGATTTACGATTCAGAAATGAAAGTGTAGTCAATTTACAAAAAGACTTTCTTGATGAAGAAGAGCTTTCCTGTCTGTTTTATGCTGCTGATGCTACAATACTTCCATATCGAGTTAGCTCGGCTTCTGGTGTGATGTTTGATGGATTAGCTCATGGATTGCCCTTTGTAGCATCTGACTTACCTTTCTTTAAGGAATTTTCTTCTAAAGGATTGGGTATTACAGTAAAGAGAAAACCAGAGGCATTTGCTGAAGGGCTCAAGACTCTTGCTAAAGGATATGATGCATACACAATGAATGTCAATAATTTTAGAGAAAACCTGAAATGGGATGTTATTGCTGCACAACATGCTTTATTGTACCAACGAGCTCTAAGGACAGAGGTAAAGTAGAATGTAACTTAGTTCAAGTATTGTTGCACTAGAACAACTAACAAACTGACAAACAAATAATCTATTTGATATGGCTATTTTATCTTCCATTATTAGTATGAGATAGAGTCATAGGTGTAAATTTGATCAAAACTAGCTATTATTACTATGAAGCGACCCTTAGTGGGTTCACCATTATACATTTTTTCTATCTTTGTAATACCTCTTTCTTGTATTAACTTCAATACTTTCTTCTCACCTGGTCCGATCTTGATGTATGCATTTATTGCTTAATATTCGTCCCTTTTCATCATAGTAGGTTGATTTGCAACTGATTGTCTTGACATGGTTTACTTCAGCCTGTTAAGATCAATTTTAGGCACTTGAAGCCAATTAGCATTATGCAGCCAGCATTGATGCAGCTCGTTTTCCACAACTATAACAAAGAGTGAAACCGCAGCCGTTGTAGGGAATCCAATTACTAGCTGATCTGAAGAATTATTGCTGCTTGTCTAAAGGCGTGTCAGTAAGAGTAGAAACGGGTTACAGTAGCAGCAAATGATATTAACTTCTAGGTCTGAGGATTTGTTACTACTTTTAGAATTTTTAGAAGAGCTGCTAGATATTTCTATCATATAGACTCGAATTTATGATACTGCATTGTTTATCTATGTGCGGTTGTAAGTGTAGGTGGTAGATTGGTTTCGGCTTTACTTTCATTCAACCTCTCGCATTGAGGAAAATCCTTCTTTTGTGATATCGGCACGTTTACTTTGTCGTCTTGGTAGAGGTCTACTATTTCTACCACTCATATTGGCTCCCTTTGATCAATGCCTAATTCGCTCTTGACTTCCTTTTCTATTCATTTTCATTGCCAAATTATTATATTTGCCTAGCTATAAGTCTTATTGTAGTACTGGGATCACATATCAAACTCAGCCCTGTAAGAATATTACCCGGATGTTTCTTACCGTAGCATTCACTCGTAGCAACAAGCCACTATGGCAGCTAGTCATTCAAACATTGATTTAATGTATTTTATTGCGCCCACCCACTAATGCGCAAATAAACTTGTCCACCATACTTGAACCTTCAAGCTTCTTACATCGGTAAATGCCTTACAATCCATCGTGGTCATGTTCCCGGTATTCGTCATTGTCAGTAAATAGTCCCCTATATTGTCACCTATGTAGGTAAGTACAACAGTTAATCAAGCCAATTGCTATTAATGTGATGATTATATGCCATCAATCAGACCCACATTACCACTAGGCTACCAGATAGTCATAGAAGTTTGCTGATAGTAATAATACATTATCAGTATGGCAAACAAATCATATAAAACTTGAATTAGAATTGATGTCAAAAGACAACCAATGCTGGCATATTCAAAAGCATATATTGAATTCCTACTTTAGTTACTATGGAATAATTAGAAGGCAGAAAGTTAAAAAAAGAGGTTCATTAGTTATTCACCTAACAGAGACTAGATATAGCAGGACAGTTTCAGGTACAATGAAGTAATGTGGAAATGGCAGTCTAAGATGCTGTTTATACCATAAATCCTACTTAGAATTTCATAGGTAATGCCAGACTAAAGCACTGGTATTGGACTTATGGACGGATAGACCTTCTCTAATAAGCGATTTCCATTTTTTGATACCTGATAGTAGCTTAATTTCAAGAACTATTGAAATGCTAATTTCTTGCTTTTTGGTATGTGGGAATTTGAAGAGAAGATCATCACTTTATTGAAATAAAAGATTATATATAGAATTAGTATTACACTATGTTAAATACAATAGAGAACCTAATGGACTGATCAAAAGATGGTATCAGAATTAATTGATGAGGGACAATTTGAAACAACATCATTAGGATCAATAATAAATAATCTTAAATGTACAAGGTGTGATTCTAAAACAGTCGTTATTACAGACCCTTCTTCTGGAGAACGAGTATGCCAGTACTGTGGTCAAGTGGTTTCTGAAGAAGATACTCAAGCTAGCTTTGGATTGCTCGTTGGTAGTTCAAAGATGGGCCAAAAGATGAGAACAAGTGTGACTTCATTAGCTCATCATGATAGAGGCCTTGCTACAAGAATAGGTTTGATGAATAAGGATGCTAGCGGTCATGTGTTAGATACTGCTATGTCTTCTCAATTCTGGAGGCTACGTACATGGGATGCTAGAGTATTTGCTGATAGCCCAGATTATAGAAATCTTCAACAAGCATTCAAAAAGCTACTTATTCTAAGAGATAAGCTTGGATTATCAGATTCTGTCGTTGAAAGGGCAGCCTATATTTATAGAAAAGCCCAGAGAAAAAATCTAATACAAGGTAGAACAGTGTCTGCTATGATAGCAGCAGCGATATACGGATCTCTTAGAGAAATGGGGGCCTCTAGAACTTTAGATGAGATCTCCGAAATTAGTAACGTCAAATGCAAAGAGTTAGCCAAGGCATTTAGAATACTCGTTTTTCAATTAGACTTTAAGGTTCCAGCAGCTGACCCAATAAGGCATGTGGCAAAGGTTGCAAATAAGGCCAATATAAGTGAGAGAACAAAGCGTCATGCAATCAATATCATGTATTCCCTTATCAAAAAAGGAACACTGCTGGAAAAGATCCCAGCAGACTTGCAGCCACTGCTCTATACTTGGCGTCCAAAGATACCGGCGAAAATATTAGTCAAAAAGATTTAGCAGCAGCTTCAGGAAAATCTGAAGTGACTATTAGAATGCAACTTAGAGAGTTGAATAAACGCTATGTAATGAGGCATTCAAATATTTAAAACAATCATGTATGTAAAATAATAGCCTCCCGGGAGGTGAATCAGATGTCAAATATTTAGAATTATTATTTATATTAGATGTTTTAATCTATCTATCATGATACTTGGAAACTATCGATAACGATGGAATTTATTGGACTGATATTCAAGGACCCTCTTCTGATGAGATAAGTGAACTTGAACGATACCACTTTCATAGATTAAATTTAGATGATTGTTTGTCAAAAGTTCAAATATCTAAAATAGACAAACATAGCGATCACATTTTCATTATACTTCACTTCCCGGTATATAAAAACAAAGATAAGAACGATAACACCAACGAAAATGAGGTACCAAGAAGCAGCCAATTAGCAATCTTTGTTGGAATAAACTTTCTGGTAACTATACACAATGAAGATCTCGATATTATTTCAGAAATATTTGAGCTTTGTAAAAGTAATGATAAAGAACGAGAGATATTAATGGGAAATTCATCTGGATTCTTACTACATCGTATTATCGATGTATTGGTAGATGGTTTTATGCGTAGTATCATAATGGTGGAAAATAGACTAGACGAGTTGGAAGAATTCATTTTCATTAGCGGAAAGAGACGTGCAGAGGCTAAGATGATAAATCTCTTAAGAAGAGAGGTAACTATTCTTAGACGGATAGCAATTCCACTTAGAAGTACGGTATTGAAATTAACAACCGATAATGATATTCAAAAGTTTTCCAAGGCCGACATTACGCCCTATTACAATGACATAAATGACCATATTGAAAAGATAGTTGAAACATTAGAAGAAGCAAAAGAAACTATAGAAATCTACAAAGATGTATATTTTATGCAAAGTTCAGAAAGGTCAAACAAGATTCTGGGTATTCTGACTATTATCTTTACACTTTCAATTCCAGTAACAGTCATTTCTTCTTTCTACGGAATGAATATTATGATTCCAGGAAGGATCGAAGTACCTCCGACTTTTCTAGGCCCTTATACAACAATGGTATTTGTAATAATAGCTTCAATAGTCCCATCATTATTGATGTACTGGTATTTCCGTCGTGCTGGGTGGATGTCATTTGGCTAACTACTGTAGGTATCGTTTGCTATTCAGGACGTTATAATCAAGGGAGTCACATTCAGCCGGTATCGTTACTGCTGTACCATAAATGGAGGAGCTATGTCAATATGGCGTTTGGATGAATCACATTAGCTAAATCTCGAAAACATCTGATCCTGTAGTCGTAGATTCTTCCTTTTGCTTAGGATTTACTTTATCAATCCTTCTTGCTAGTTCAATTAATTTTTGATCGGCAAGAATACTGTTAAACTGATCAAGTTCTAAAGTAGACCTGATAACTATACCTCTCTTCTTAGTAACTGCACCAGTAGCATCAACAGGATTAATTTCGATAGCTATAGAAGCATGTCTAGACCTAGATGATGGCAGCTTCAATAGAAATATTCCAGGAATGTTAGTTGGTCTTCTTTCCCAGTCTCTGGATTTACTTAGAAAATCTGATAGTTTATCCTCCGCCGACATGGCAATAGATAGACTACGGGCTTGATATTCATATTTCTTATGGGGACAATTGGGAGTGTACCACTCCAAACTGGGCAGCGCATCAAGAGATAGTTCTCTGCTACTACCCATCTAATTATTACCTCCATTTATCATAGCATAAAACTCCTTTGGTGTCATGTACTTTAATGATGAGTGCGGCCTATTCCAGTTATAGTCATGGAAGAACTTGCTGATAACAAAGTCGGCTTCCTGGTATGTCTGAAAGTCATGCTGCCAGATACAGTCTTCCTTGAGTGACTTGTGGAATGCTTCAATATACGCATTCTGATCAGGCCTATTCTTTCCAGTAACTTCATGCCTTATTCCATATACTTTCAATGTACTGACAAACCTATCAGACGTGTACTGGGAACCACCATTACTTCTTGTTGTCAGATCGAAATTAGGAGAAATGGCTCCATCTGGAAACCTTTCCAGCACTGCCATTTCCAATGTCCTTATAGCTTTATCTGTACTACACTCAGTACTGAATGTGTATGCAAG
>JAICVW010000183.1 GCA_025935105.1 Nitrososphaeraceae archaeon | reverse complement strand
ATATGTAAATTAAAGGATCAAGGCTATACATTTCTCCAATACAAGGGCCTTATATACGAAATAAAGACTACCCCATATACAAAATGGCAATGAAAATGTAGTGTTACTGGCAAAACCAGGATTAGTTATACGTTCAGGTCAAGGTTAAGGTCAAACCATGACATCTGAAAATACAGTTGCTTATCCTCTTAATACCCATGTCAAGTATATATGTACCACTTGCTACATAGATATCGCAATTATCCGCATCAAACAGATCTTTGTAAGGACCAATACTGACGGGAACAGGATTTTCAACCACAGAATCTTCAAGGGCAGTCTTGATCGAAAGGATTAATGCTTTTGTTAAGAATATAGAAAAAAACCAATCTTTTCATTTGCTTTGTCGCAAGATTAACTATTCTTTGTGTGATGCTTATTGGACCACTATGCCTTTAGCTTGGGAATATATAATCATAAATATTTTGCACTCAGATGATTAACTGGAATAAAAGGGATTATGAATTATCACAAATGAACCAAGGTAAAGTTGGTGAACCTCACCGCTATCCAGACCATCAACTTCTAGGTTGCATGAGAGTATATTTCCATCTACCATACAGACAAACACAAGGAGTAGTCATAGCTCATGCTAACAGTAAATTACGAAACATACCACATTTTAGCACTATCAATAAACGTCTAAACAAGCTAGAGATTCAATTCAATGAAAATGTAGGGGATGATATTGTCATTGCTGTGGATAGCACTGGTATTAAGGTGGCTAATCGAGGAGAGTAGATGGATGCGTCACAAATGGCATATTAGAAAAGGATATCTGAAAATACACATAGCAGTTGACATCAAAAAGAAAAGAATCCTATCTTTGGAGGTAACAAGTGAGAAAGTATATGATGGTAAGATGTTAAAGAATTTGTTAGATAACGTTTCTGAAAATAATAAAGTTAAAAGAGTGTTAGCAGATGGCATGTACGATAGCAATTACAACTTTAGATATCTATCAAAAAAGCGTATTAAACCTGGTATAAAGACAAGAAGTAATTCCAAAGTCAAATCAACCACAAACTGTCATGCCAGGAATATGTCAGTAATAAGACAACAGACAAATCTCAAAAGATGGAAGCGTAGCATAAGCTATGGACATAGGTGGATAGCACAAACAGTATTCTCTTCTATTAAGAGAACATTCGGTGAAGGTGAACAAGTAGCAGCTAGAAAATATCCTCATATGGTAAAAGAGATCATACTAAATGCAACTCTATACAACATGTTTAATCGGATGACCTAACCTACCCTAACCTATCTACCGATTGTATTTCAGAATCCGAATTAATCATGCGACAAAGCATTTTCATTTAATTGGCAGCATTTCAGCAATAACAATTAAGATTGAATTTCTAAATACTAGGGTAAATTCTATTTTGCCCTTGCAGGGAGTAGAATTATATAGTATAATTTTACGATACAAATTTATACTTACTTACTTTTTTATCGGTATGCAAAGTTCAGAGGACGTACGAACAATTCTTAAACTTTCACTTGCGATTGCGATTTTGATGATCGGCGTTGATATGCAGCAAGCAAGTGCAGATAACAATAACGGAGATGGCAAGAAATGTAATGACCATCATCATGATTCTGGATCTTCGCAATGCTCACATAAGGATCCAACACCTTTCATACTGCCCTTTCCTTGACGTTTTACATAATAACATCAAGATGATCACGAATTAATATTCTTCATCACGTGTTCCTATAGTTTTGTTTTCTGCCGACAAACAAGAACAGTTTCCTTGAGCATGCCAAGTTTCAAACCACTTTGATATTCTTTTACCACAGCGGGAGCAATAGTTTGCCAATATTATAGTATCCCAATATTATAGTATTATTAGGTTTATACAAAACATAATATTTTCCAGTTAGTAGATCTCGATGTTAAGCATATCTACACGATTCATCTTAATTCGGAATTATTAATTCACTCTTAGTACCTACTAGATGTTTCGTGAGAAACGAGGGTAGAACCAATTACTTAATCGCAGTATTCGGTGGGGATCAATCTCAAATTCCCAACAGATATTATAAAGGACCCCAAGTAGAACCAAAATCAGCAATACAAAAGGAGGTGGAAAATGACGGCAGTAACAAATAAGAGTGAAACAGAAGTTCGCTCCAAACCTAGAAGGTTTTGGTGGGCAAAAGGTCATCCTCCGGAGTGAGTGCTATGAGTACTGATGGATGTTCCTGTTCCTCCAAGCGGCCAAACCAGTCCTCGTCGCTTGATAGTCCTGCTCTTGGGTTCACTAAGCGGATTGGCATTATACTGAATCAGAAATTCAGCTCCCTAGCCGTCAGGAAGACCAGCACCACATCTTTTGCCGTCTAGAGCTCCTAGTTTATAACCAATGTTATAACAGCTGAATGTTTTATCGGTTTACTCCAGTAACAATAAATTGGCCAGGACCTAATAAGGTGCCTAACCCTAAAGGTTTAGGGTCGCTCCGGTTGGTGTAGTGTTCTTTGATAAACCAATCTGTTTGGTGGTGAAGTAGGGTGGGACTCCTTAGTTATGATTAAGGTGGGCAGACCTATATTGTTAATTACCTATATTGTTACCAATTTAGCGGTGCCAGGAGGAACTTATCTACAAGAGTCGGCTTGCCAACATTGTTACTTGGACGAGAAAATGCGCTCCTACTTGACCAGAAAAGGTTCTTGAGATGGTAATCCTGTATACTGGTGGTATAGCCTATAGTTAAGTACCGCATCAAATTTTCGCAATAAGCAAGAAGAAAAATAGACAAGTGAGGATGGCTGCTTGATAATTATTACGTATCTAAAGCATATTGTTGTGTAAAGTATTATATAAGAAAAATTCATTTATATTGCTATTTGCCAGCTTATTGCAAATAATGACAAAACTACTGGTGTTAGTTATACTATTTGTTATCTTTACTTTTGGTGTAGTTAAGAGCACTAGTGCTATGTGGATATCACATCACCTTCTAAGTGATGCCTGTAGGAACTCCACTGATCATAAAAGGAACATCTACTACAACTAATGAAAGTAATCATTGCACAGTGTCTGTTATTATTAATTCAATCTTTCCTTATTACAAAGTTACTCCAACGGGTGCTAATGGGACCAGGGATTATACCTCCTGGCAGTTTATAGGTAATCACAGCTATGGCATAGTCAAATCAGGACAGAACAGGATAACAGGCAAGTATTCCTGCTTTCCTAATAGAGATACTAGTAACACACCTGACTTTGTAAAGCATAATAGTGTCGATATAATAGGGATAGCTAAAAACAATAATAATAATGATGAATCTCTTGCTACTGTCAAACCAGTTTCCTCAAATACATCTGCCAGTTATGTTTCAAACGAGAGTAATCAAAAATACTGTTGACTTCATTCAACCTTGAGAATCCTGTAAAAAGCGTTGTTCATAATGGTTCAAACGTTACCAGCTAGCCGGGGCAAGAGTTAATGGAACTGTCATGAATTCTGTGAATACTCCAATAACAAATTTCACAGGAATTACAAATCAATCTGGAGTTTTCCCGTATACATGGAAAATAGACAAGGATTACAAGTCTGGCCCATTCACTGTTGGCCTTTATGCTAGTGCAAATGGCTATGAACCTCAATTGACACCCAGTACAGCAGTATTTAATGTCACTTCTGCTGAAGTACATGTGAGTGACCTTGATGGCCATAAATCAAGTCATCATCATAACTCCCTCTCTGGTGGGTTTAGCGGTCATCATAGCTCCAATTCGGAACATCACGCTTCAAGCTCCGATCATCCCAGTCCTAGTTCAGATAGTTCTGGCAGTAACCATTCACATACCTTAAGTATTATTCATATTCCCCACATTCACTTCCCACATATTCACACTCCGAAACTGCCTTTTTCTTTATCTATCGAAATTTTAACTTCAAGCTGATAAGTAGCGAGGAGTAAAATTCTGCTATTGAGCACATGAAATTGAACTTTCTTCGATAATTATACTAGAAACAGTGATTCGGCTGTGAAAGCTAAAATGCAGTCTGCTTGTTTACTTTAGGTTATTTTAGCTGCTACTAGACTTCTATCACTTCTGCCTCTTTAAAGTTTCATTTTCTATCTGGCTGACCGAGTATGAATTATGTAAGGTTAGCAGTATTACTACTACTACTATTGATAATAGATTTCTGATTATTGTTGTTAGATGTTACTGTTGAAGTTGATGTTGACATGGAGGAAGAGGATGATGTTGTTGTTTTGGTCGTGGAAGTATAGCCAGGTGCGGAAGCTTCTGCTGTAGCCTTAAAACTGATATTGCTATTACTGCTTGAGTTTGACTTCAATTCAACAGAATATGTAACCTCTCCGTTATGGCCTACTATTTCCTTATATGTGCCATTAGAAGTGAAGGTAATGTTTAATTCTACAATTGCGTTTTCAATTTTCTTGCCTGTAGCGGCATCATTAGCTATGGCTTTTACGGTTGATGTACCATTACCATTAACAATATTTTGCGATGATTCAATTGATATAGATATTGATTTAGTCCTATTATTGTAATTATAGTTGTAGGTGGATGGTGCATGTGTGAGATTAGAACCTAAGCTGGATGTTGTAGCATTATTACTATTATTTTCGTAGGTTTTACTTGGGCTGCGCTTAATAGATATTGCTGTTGTTTTGTTCTTGTATCTGTGTAGCAAAATGTGAAATTGCTGTTTTGTTATTGTTATTCTTGGCTGGACAACTAGTTTGTATATTACCCTCCGTTTAATCTGTTAGATTTTGATTTTGCCGTATCACCTCTTAAAAAGTAACTAACTGATTGAACGACACTTTCATTTGCCTTAATGGTATCACTCTTCAATAACCTACTGTTCCACCATATTTATTGTCCAAAGGTCCGTAAAATATACTCATTAAGATTCTTTTGAGAGGTATCTTAACTAGAAATTGAATTATTGACGTTTGACCTAGGAATTGGGAAGGAAACATGATTGATTTGACCATCATCTAAGCCGATGGTCATAAACGGAATCATCTTATTTGATGAAAATATCAATTTAGAATGTAGGTATGACTAATCACTTGACTTGTATATAAAACCTTAGTATACAAAATAAATAGTCGAGTTGTCCTCCCTTAGGGAATATTTTATAACCAAACGATGAATTTGATATTACAGGCATCTCCAATAATACATCACCATAAATTCAAACTGAATACTATAAGAAAGATAGATTATCGCCAAAGGATTTAGCAATTTTCATTAGGTCTTTGCGTTTACATGTCCTCATGTAACCCGTCATCACGTTCTGCCTCTACTTTTGCTTCTTCTGCATGTAGGAGACGCTGTACAATAATAGCCTCTTCTAGACGTCTTTCACTTTGATATCTGCTGTGTATGGCAGATAATGCCTTTAATCTAGACCAACCATTTTCTTTGACCAGTTTTTCGGTTGCTATTTCAATATCTTTTTGACTATCCATCTAATATGAATAAACAAGTAGGTCTTATAGATTTTCTTGCTAACTTTTATCAATAAATAATAACCAATAGAGAAAGTTTCTCATTTCTTCATATACAGAGTCGTGTTAATATGGTTTAAAAAAGAAGACAATATCGATGCAATTTATTACAAATTAGTGAGTTTAACGCTACACGCTGCCTCTCTTTTTATCTCTATCTACACTTACTAATTTTACAACCTCTTTATACAAACTACCACAAAGTGGCTTGTTTACTTCAATTTCTTTTTCGCAAAGTGATTATCTAGTTACAAGGCCGGAGAATATGACTTGTTCGTATTTGACATACATATGCCCCAAATGAATGGCTTTGAACTATATCAAAAGATCAGACTTGTAGATGATTACCCCAAGATATGCTTTATTAGTGCTTTCGACGAACGAATATGAAACCAAATTTAGGGAATTATTTCCAGACTTAAATGAGGTGGATTGTTTTATTAGAAAACCAATAGATTGGAATCTCTAACCAAAAAAGTAAAATCACGCCTTCAGTCTAATT
>JAICVW010000706.1 GCA_025935105.1 Nitrososphaeraceae archaeon | reverse complement strand
ATATTTTCAAGCTTCCTATCTATGCGTGATGTTAATATTGCCATTCCAAGGACGATTAGAAGTAGGTGCGTGGAACATCGATAAATGCAACCCCCTGGTAAGCTCGGTAAATCCTGGGAAAGATATTTGAAGTCTGAAGCGGAACAGCACTTCCAGGAGTTAGCATTCATTACATACGAGATATTTGCAGGAAGAACAAAGTATTCTCCTAAACATGAAGAACTTTTCCTGAAATTGCTCTGAAATGACATGAGCTGGTTAATTAATGATATGATCTGGTTTGACGACCAAAGTTAGAAAAAATTTATGTCCTTGAATCATCTATTAGAGCTCATAAAAAGAACAAGATGGCAGAGCTGTTTATTACCTGTTCCACTTACTCTCTGCTTTAATTTTTGGTAATATCTCCTCACATCGAACCATGTTCTTTTATTCCATGCTCTATACCTTTTTGCATAACTCAGTTTTCTGTCTCACCCTTGCTAACATAATCGCAGCTACATCTAACGTCCCATAAGCTGTTTTCATAGGCCTGAAAATAAATTATGATTGGCTCATAAATGCTGGTTTAACTGAATTAGTCTATATGACCTACATGATAATGACGATCCCGTGATTTTGAGAGTTTGCGTATAACTAAGGGATTACACATAATTAAGAGATACGGAATATTTATAATCTGAACTAGATGATGGTGATTGAAGCATATAGATGCCGAATTGGAATAAACTGAGAGACGACTTTCCAATTACAAAGAAGTATACATATCTTGCTAATGCAGCCATTGCTCCTATACCTATACCAGTATACAGGGAAGCCTCAAAGTTTTACCAAGACGCTATGAATCATGGACAATTACAATGGGATAAATGGGAATCGAAAATGGAACAAACAAGGGATTTATACGCGAATTTTATAGGGGCAGATAGCAGAGAAGAGATAGCATTTACTCATTCAACAAGCGAAGGTATGAATATACTTGCTTACATGTTATCAAATAAAGGTGTAGTAATATCTAATGAATTGGAATTTCCATCTTCTAATCTGCCTTGGTTGAACAAGAATTCGGCCAATATTAAATTCGTAAAGGCTAAAGATAATAACAAAATTTTAATAGAGGATATTGTAAAGCTTGTGAACCGAACTGCGGGAACAAAAACTGTGGTTACCAGCCATGTACAATACACCACTGGGTTTAAGCAAGATCTCCAGAAACTAGGTAGGATATTAAAAAGCAAGGGGCTCTATTTTGTTGTAAATCCAACACAATCACTTGGAGCATTACATTTCAACGTTAAGGATTATGGAATTGATTTTATGGCCTCAAACGGACATAAATGGATGTTATCATCTTTTGGGATTGGCGCTCTCTATATAAAAAAGAAATATTTAAACGATGAGGAGGGTTTTAAATCACCATTTTTTAGTCAATCTGGTCAAAAAAGAAAAGAAAGTTTTGATAATAACATGAAGATCGATATGTCAGATACTGCAACAAGATTTGAGCTTGCCACTCCACATTTTCCAAACATTATTGCATTGAACGCTGCAATTAGGTATATATCCAAAATTGGAATAACACATATTGAAAAGCGAATTCTCAGTTTAACAGATTACTTAATTGATAATCTTCAGAAGATGAAATTAGAAATCCTCTCACCCATAGAAGATAAAAATTATAGATCGGGAATAATTTTATTTAAAGCACGAAAGAAGAAACCCTTTGTTATAGTGGAAGAACTCGAGAATAAAAACAAAATAATGCTATCGGGAAGAGGAAAAGGTATT
>JAICVW010000009.1 GCA_025935105.1 Nitrososphaeraceae archaeon | reverse complement strand
TCTGCTTACACCACAAAGAAAGCCAAATACGACTAGGTCAAACCACATCAAGAGACAATGAGTTATGCAACAATGCGCCTTCTTTCTTCCTCGGTACGCGAGACTTTGATAGGTACGATTGAAAAGTCGTCCTTACACTTTCGTTCATTGAAGGCAAGTTCTTTTTAATCGACAGTCGTATACAGTTTAGCGACTTGAAGCTTTGTCTGCCCAAACATGCAGAGCAGCCTTTATTTCCAAATGTTGTGTCAAATTTGATAACTTCAAGTAGTTCGAATTTATCTTGGCAAATTTCAGTAGCATCATCCTCAATCTTCTCAAATAGATCTACGGTTTCTTGTCTTGATATCTCGTCTTTAGCGGTATCTAGCAATATTAAGATTTGATCCAACTCGCCAGTTATCATAAGATAAAATGTCGTGGATAGGAGTTTAAAAGTGTCGAATTTCTTTGCACACAAGTAACTGTTTATCTGGAAAATGAAGCGTTGCTAAATCAAAAGCAAATAAATTCAAGACGCACTCTCAATAACAAATAACAACATACTTCCAAGAGCTCAAGATAACTCATATCCGCATGTATTAGCATCTGCTTCAATCCATCTGCCATATCCAAGTGATTCAGTCAATACGAAGTGATTGACCTGTTGCAGTGCGAACAGGAATGGAACTTCATACATTTCTGAGTCACTCAGAAATTATACTATAACAAGCTTAATTCTGATCAATTAACAGCATATGTGGTATCCTGCAGTTTCAATACAAGATCTTTTATATCGCAAGAATCTATAGTCCTCGTTCTTTAATTCCCTTCTCATTGTCAGCTTTCTAAAGTGTAAAGGCCATTTTAAATCAATAATTATATGCGTCGTTCTATTCTCTTTAACGCCTTCCATTGCTCCTCGTGCATCTACTGTTGATTCCTGCTGATCAATAAACAAAAAATTTCATTTAACCAGAAAACAAAATTTGAGCACCAAAAATACATTTATAGATTTCTCACATGTAATTTATTATTCATTGTCAATCCCATCTGCAAATGCAGAAAGAACAATAGTGTTACATGACAGTACAAGCATAAATAACACATTATTGGGATTTTATGCAAGTGCGAATACTAGTTATTATTGCTATGGAGCTACTTCTCTAGAAGATAAGGCAAACAAAGATACGTTATTCAACCTCAGAAGTAAAGGTGTCAGATTAAGACAAATCACAGAAATTACCAACGAAAACGTGTCTTACAACAAAACGCTGATGAAAATTTTGGAGCTTCGTCATTTAGATGGCGTCAAAGGTAAAATCGAACTGACTGAGACCGAGCTGATTGTTACTACTACCCCTACCCCTCAAAATGCAAAATCACATCAGACAATTCAGGTCATTCACAGTAACGTAAAACAATTAGTAGAACAGCAGCAATCTCTATTTGAAATTATCTGGAAAAAAGCGATTCCTGCTGAACATAAAATAAGAGAGATAGAGGAGGGGATAGAACCACCTGAAACCAAAGTATTGGAGGAGCCATCTGAAATATTCAGTCATATGAAGTATGTTGTCGAGAATGCGACTAAGAGATTAATTTGTTCATCAAGCGGTGGAATGCAATTGGCTTATAATAATTTCTTTGATCAGTATCAGAAAATACTTTATAAATATACGAGAGGAGAGGGAGAAGGTATTCGATGGGTAACAGTAATAGATAAAGAAAATAAAGATCTAGTCAAAGTGTTTATAAACACTGGAGTCCAAGTAAGACATGTCGGGGTTCTACCACCAATCAATTTTGCTGTTGACAATATACATTTCTATGCTACTATAGACAAGATGGAATCAGGTAAAATAATGCAGAGTCTGTTGATCAGTAATGAATCCAGCTATGTCAACTATTATTCGTTTTTGTTTGAAGGACTATGGAATAATGGAATCGATGCTGAAACAAGGATAAGGAATATTGAAGAAGGCACAGATTCTGCAAATATCGAGATGATACAGAACTCTCATGCAGCATTAGAATGCGCATGGAATCTAATAAGAACGGCAAAAGAGGAAGTATTAATTATGTATTCAACACCAAACGGTTTTCGCAGACAGTTGCAGATGGGCGCACTAGAACTATTCAATGATGCAATCAAGGAACATCCTGATGTAAAAATCAAATTACTTATTCCCAGCGACGAACAAATTACAGCAACAGTCTGGAAAGCAAAGACGGATTCTCCACAGCAGGTCAATTTTAGAATTTATGAACACAGTTTGAAGAGTAGAATCACAATTGTGTTAGTTGACAAAAGAGAATGTATTATCGTCGAAACGAAGGACGATGCAAAGGAAGATTCTTACGCTGCTGTAGGCTTATCTGTGTATTCTTGTAGCAGATCGATTGTTGTATCGTATGCTTCCATATTCGAAAGTCTCTGGAAACAAACTGAGTTGTATGAAGAATTAAAAATTCATGACAAAATGCAAAAGGAATTCATTAATATAACTGCACACGAATTACGAACTCCTGTTCAACCCATACTTGGATTAACTGAAGTTCTTCGTTCCAATACAAAAGATAACGAAGAACGTAAATTATTAGATTCGGTTTTTAAAGGTGCAAGAAGATTACAGAAGCTTTCAAATGATATTCTAGATGTTACAAAGATCGAAAGCCACTCGTTACAACTAGTCAAAGAGCAATTCAACATAAATGATGCAATTTTGAATGTCACGGCAGACATGAAAATGCAGAGCTTAAGTGACAAGGTCAAATTATTCTCATACAAACCAAACCAAGAAATTTTTGTAGATGGCGATAAAGAAAGAATAATTCAAGTTATTTCTAATTTGTTAAATAATGCCATTAAATTCACTGAGGAAGGGACTATTTCCACTAGTACGGAAGTTAAAGGCAATAGGAAGAGAGAGGTATTTGTCTCCATAAAGGATACCGGTCAAGGAATACACCCAGAGATAGAACCTAGGTTATTTTCAAAATTTGCTGCAAAATCATTTCATGGCACTGGCCTAGGATTGTTTATCTCAAAGAGTATTGTTGAAGCACACGGAGGTAAGATATGGGCTGAGAACAACTCCGATGGTAATGGAGCAACATTTACTTTTAGCCTCCCGATCACTCAAGAAGTGTTAAAGAACTAAAGTTGGGAAATAGGTCTATAGCATAATTTTCTTAAGCATCTATTGAACTAGCTTGTTAACATCTGTTTGATTGCTCATAGATGTCGTTTGTGTGTCTTGCAATTACAATAAATAAGTAAGTAATAATTTAATAGAGTAGGACCGATAGCAGCACCGTTCCTGATGCTTTCTGATATCCTCTTACCGAATAGTAATAATGATTGGGACATCTGCCCTTATATAGTCAGAAAGTGGTTGGATTGGTAGCCTTTGAAATACCGTGATTCTGATAGAAGACGGGTTTTCGGCGCTCAAGTGCCTTCTGGAGAAAAACCTAAATTTTGCTATGAAACTGAATCTCGAAACATTAACAACACACGCAGCAACGGCTATCGGAATACATCTAGAATTGTTAGACTATGCTATCGTAATTGAAAATCCTGTAGACAATAACCTGAATCATGACTGGTCTATTCCCTACATAGCATTGTTCCGCCCAGATATACGAACGATAACGATAGTCTACCATCACTACTACACAGCTAGATAGTGGACCTTGCAAAGCTGCATGTGCTTCCTTTAATCAATTAGTTGTATTCAAAAGTCGTATTAATTCATCAGGGATTGATTCTGGATGATTCATAGATGCAGCCCTAGCCAAAGTTATATAGGATAATTTACTCTGCTGTAGTTCTGTTAGGTGTTGAGAAAGCAGATAATCAGAAATGTAATCCTGTTCACAATTTCTTGAGATATTAGGAGCTACTGTACAAGTTTGATTCATAAATGATATCATTTGATTACAGACTGCTTTATTCGTTCTGACGTCTGTTCCCTTTCCACCACACTGAATATTCGAGTCTCCTAACTCTTGTTTTATGAGCTCTGCACTTGAAGGATCCTTTATTGTTAATGAAATATATTGTTTAAATGGAAGTCCTGACTTGTACAAGTCTAGCATATCTTGGGGAGTGGTTGAGCTATTGAATGGTTTTGATTTTGTCTCCCCTGCTGCTGAAGCAGCAAGACCTAGCACAAAGATGGTTGCCGATACCCCTAAAATTGTTAAAGTTTTTTTGTTAACAGAATTGATAAGATCAAGGATTGCATTACTTAATGCATTCATAGGCATCTTTGATACTTTCAAATTAAATTTTATTAATTTGAGAATGACATATAATATTTACTCACTTGTGTTACATACATATGTTACCTCCATCTAGGACTCGCTTAAAATACTTTGTACAATTTGAAATTAATTGCATCGAGAGTTATTCCACTCATGGCACTCTACTTTATTGAGTAATCCTTATTGATTTGTATAGTCTCTACTGTTAAACTAGAGCCTATATCCCACAGATAATGTGCAGGAGAGCAAGTACTATTAGTCAGTGTCGATGCAGAAGAAACCCAGTTAAACTCTTCCTTCATTCCTCGCTAATAGACTTACTTGCCTATTTGATTGTTATCTATCTTAAACTTGACATTCAAACACAGCAATGATCACTTTATTTCTTAATTGATAAATCTAATCATTGTACACCCCAACCAATATGAATGGAAAATGATACAGTAAGGGAATGCGAGTCCGCCCTATACCAACTTGAACTGAGAAGCAGGCTTTTGAAGGCATATATAATGTCATTTATACTTTGCAGGCAAGAAGAGCAACAAAAACAAGAAGTAATACGAAGGGAGGCTAGCAAGAAAATGCAGGACAATTTGCATTTTTGAACGAGGGCTGATTCATACTGAATTAAAATGACCAAATCAGATATTTTAATATGTCATCTTCTAGTACTGATGACCTTTATGATCACTGGGATAGGAGACTCTCCTTACAAACTAGAGCTACTAATTTCAATTCCTTTCGTAGACCTTACTAATAATGCTCACTTGACTGTTCATTAGCCCCCCAAGAGGCCAAACGCTTTCGTCACAATTTAAACGGTTTAAAGTAATTCTTTGGCTCTAGCATCCGGTTTCAATTATTTGGCTAATGGAAGACTGAATGAAAACGTGGCCCCATTTTCCTTTTCCTTTTCATTTTCATTTTCGCCTCTATATCTATTGCTATTACTATCGCTATTGCTATTGCTATCCTTAATATTGTTCTGGGCCCATATTTTACCTCCATGCGCTTCTATAATATTTTTAGAAATGAACAAGCCAACTCCGGTCCCACCAGGGGAATCTGTTACAAATTTTGAAAATAGCTTTGGTATGACTTCTTGCTTTATGCCGGAACCTGTGTCTCTGATATTCACAATGACTTGACCATCTCGTTTCTCTGCGTTTATCGTAATTCTTTTTTTGTCAGAGTTGGACGTGAACTTTATTGCATTACTTAGTAAATTCGATATGACTTCAAATATCCTCACTTTGTCTGCGCTAACAATAATCGGTTCAGATTCGGATTTATGTTTGGTTGTAAATACAAGCTCAATTTTTTCCTTGGATAGCTCACTACTAAAATCATTAATTACATTTGTTATTTTTTGAGTCAAATCAAACCTCTCCTTGTCTAGCTTTAGAGACTTGCTCTCAATTTTCGTCATGTCCAAGATGTTTTGTTCTAATCTAAGCAATCTCTTTGCGTTCCTAATAATGATATCAAGGCACTCTATGTCCCCCGTACCGGAATGGTTAGTATTCTCTTCATCTGTTTTTCTTCGTCTGAGAACTTCAGCCATACCCAATATCGGTTGAATAGGTGCACGTAGCTCATGAGCAGCTATGTTAATAAATTCATTTTTTAATTTATCTTTATTATTAAGTTCCTCATTTGCCTCTCCAAGTTTTTGAGTCAATTCGCGTTGGTCTTTCATATAGCCTCTGATAGAAGCCGTCATAGAATTGAAGGATTCAGTTAAGACAGATAATTCATCATTACCTTTCTGTCTAACCGTCACATCGAAATTTCCTTTCTTTAATTTAGAGGTTGCTTGAGTCAGATCGAATATCGGTTTTAACATTCTTGCAACAAGGTACAAGATTAATATTAAAATGCCAACAATTAGAACTGCAAAAAGGATTTGTAATTGCATTAAATTCTGAGAATTCCTGTCTGTTTGTATCCCTAGCTGTGTGACCAACTTATCAGAGGCATTAACCAAGTTAGATGCTAATGATTCAAATCTATTCTGTGCTGAAGGCTGATCTATCAACCTAACTCCTAGTTGAGGGGTCAATGCTACCCTAATGAAGGAAAGCTTGTAAACATTCCAGTTTTTATAAATCGTTTTCCACATCTCTACAAGATTTGATTGAAGTGGCTTCAAATCAATGCCTGAAATTACTCCTCCTTGTTTGAGGGTCATTATATTAAATTGCAGGCTATTTATGGCAGCCGCTACTCGTGGAGTGCTAGAAAACCCATCCAAATATTTTTCAGTCTGTAACAAAAGTTTTGTAGCAAGGAACCTATTGTTGCCTGCAATATTAATAGTGTTTCCTAACGACGACTGCTGAGACTGAAAAAAGGCTAACACACTGAAACTGCCGACTATTAGGATAATCTCAACTATAACCAAAAGTGTGATTTTTATGAGAATTCTTGAATTTATTTTATCCAAGAGGCCAAGCATTTATCTGTCTAGATCCTCCTCTAACTTCTGCCACGTCTCCTCTCCTCTCGTCTCGTCTCATCTATTTAACCCTCATCTCCGCAATAGACATCTACTATCCCTAGTCCAGCTCTGACCTAATTCTATTTACCAGATAATCAATGGTAACTGGTTTTCTCATAAAACAACCCAGGCTTATTGATGGATAGATTTCCCTTAATCCCTCACGGTTTATTTCTCCAGAGGACATGAAACAGATTTTGACATTGATATCAATAGCCAATATTTTTTCACATAATTCAAACCCGTTCATATGTGGAAGACAAATATCAATTAAAATTAGATCATAGGAATACGGCGTGAAGCCTGATAGTACTACTAGCGGGTCGTTGGATATATCCACCGCAATTCTTTTTTTACCGTTATCAACGTTATTTGTATCTTCAATTCCTACTTTGAAGGTTACAGTTACATCAGGATCGTCATCTACAATCAGTAGTCTTTTCCAGTTTTGTTGTCCTCGTTCTGTGGCTGAAGTGTGATCTCTTGCGAGTCCATAAGCATTCATTATTTAGGTCATCACACCCCTTACTTTTAACAGGTTTTCAAGCTTGATTCTTATTATTTAACATCACCAATTATTAATTATCGTGGCCTCCGAATAAGAGATACTTGCCGGTGTTGTAAATCATATCTATTTTAAAAAACTAATCTGCTTGTAGAAGCAAGGCCTTATTGATCTGTCATGTATCTTACACGCTGTAAAGTGCCACGCTGTTTCCAGCACAAGAAATACTACTGCAAATCCAATACCAATATATACAATATTCTCGAACATATTCCCTTCTATAGTGCTTAAAGAATATAAGGTTAATGTAGATTGTACTTAACAGATGGCATTTAATACCACCAGGTAATTTATGTTTTGAAAAAATAACTTGTAATATAATATAATTAGTGTTCGTTCTTAAATTATACTTTGGATTCAATTCTTGGGGAATATATTTTGTGCTACGTTGTCCCACATGTCATACATAGTTGAAGGGTGTACCGGTCTGGAAACCTTTAATAGAATAGGATATTGGTATGTTTTGACATCACAATTTTTAGCAAGATGGAGCTAAGTCCATGCGTGCGTAAACGTTACATCCTATTAGCTGCTAGGACCACGGTCAGCTGCCATCATAGCCATGCAAGAGTACCTTGGAATCAAGAAAACAAAATGCAACACAAAATGTAACTACTCAAGTTGTTTCAATAATGAGTAACGGCGTAATTGATGGTCAGGTCGACCCAGTAAGCCACATCAAACTAATAAATTAACAGAGCTATTCTGGACACAAGGATTATGCGGTGGTTGTGAAAACTGCACCACCAAACAGTCAGAAAACTAACCAAGAGATTTGAAAACTTGGAACATCTAAAATTTTCAATATAAGTTGTAGGTGGGATAAATGGATAATAAAGAGAAATCAACAATCATCGTTAATATAATGAAATGAGTATTATACAGATATTCCTCACTACACCTGGCTCAAATCAAAGGGTGATGTCTTTACAGGTCATTGGCCACCCATACTGAAAGGCAGTAAATGGCAAAATATTCACAAGACAATACTTACCGTAAATGAAAGACCAGGTGCTTGAGACCCAACCGCAATTGTTAAGAGCTTCACAAGAGCCAAAGATAAAAGTATAATTTGGTCTGTCAAATAACCAATTTATTATGAAAGAAAGAACAATCATGGAGAAGTATTGTTGAGAAATTGATTTATTTTCTTGCACTATACACGCGATTTCATATTATCTTGCAATATTAGGCCAAACAGTTAATCCTTTAGATTAAGCTCACCACAAGGGATTGATATTTGAAGTATAGATTTAAATCGTAGAACTTACTATAATATCTACTTATTCAATGATTTAAACATGCTGCAGAACTAGCCAAATCATGATAATTTCTTTCTTTCTAATTTTACAAAATTCAAAATTTATCTGGTATATTCAATAATATTAATTCGGATTCTAAATCAATGAAATTTTTACCAGTATAACAATTATAGCATGTGAAAGGGATTATGCTCAGTTGATATATTTTGAGTAAGAATAAAATTGTTATTTTTGCACTTATTTTACTTGGTATCACTGTCACCCTTGCTGCTGGAATTCCGCCCTTACAGATTGCACTAAGTAAATCTTCATCGCACCATCATCATACAAAATCATCATCCTCATCATCTTCCTCAATTAATCCAAGTCTTTTGCCGAATTACCAAACCAACCAGACAGCTGCTCATCTTTATTTCGCACCGCCCCCGCCACCTTCAACTCCACCTTCGTCTACCAACACAACAAATCTTCCCCAGAAAACGAATAAGGTGATCATGATAAATTTTGATGACGGATGGAAGAGTCAGTTGCTGTACGCAAAACCAATACTAGATCAGTACGGATACAAGGCAACTTTCTTTATTCCTTGCGCCAAAATGGCTACTGCGCCCTATTGGATGACATGGCCTGATATTGCAGAGCTACGAAACGACAAAATGGATATAGAATCACATACCATGACCCATGCTCATCTGATAACGTTGCTTTCATCCCCGGCTAAATTAGCTTATGAGATAGGATATTCCAGACAATGCCTTGCTAATCATGGCTACAACACTCCAATTTTTGCATATCCTTTGAATTTGGGATCCGATAATCCGACTATTGTGAGTATAGTTGCCAAATATTATGATCTTGCACGAACGGGTAGTTCCCCACTCATGTTTACTAATTGCATCGGCTTTCCCAAAGATACCCAAACAGATTGTAGGACATATTCAGCTGATGGGAAGCTGAATCTTGCAAACAGATATGACATTCGAAGCGATAGTTTCTTCCACATAAATAGCGGCCATAACTTCAGCCCTCCAGAAATGTATCAACAGTTCGTTCAGCGTATGAACAGTCAGATTCCATATAATTCGAACGGAAAAATAGGGGCGTTTCCGATTATCACATACCACAATCTAACAAACAGTATGAATGACTATGATAATGCCGCATCGACCATAACTGTCAATCTATTTGCCCGAGAGATGAAATATTTGCATGACAATGGGTTTAGAGTGTTATTACTCAACCAGCTTGGCTTTGATCCAGTAAAGAATGCG
This sequence comes from Nitrososphaeraceae archaeon, assembly GCA_025935105.1. GTDB lineage: Archaea > Thermoproteota > Nitrososphaeria > Nitrososphaerales > Nitrososphaeraceae > Nitrosopolaris. The sequence goes on along the minus strand of JAICVW010000009.1, from coordinate 10,715 downwards.
TTTTACTTAAAGAACACTTTTCCCCCGCTTGAAACGGTTACTGCATCTACGTCCCCATCTATCAATCTTTCTCAGCCTACTCTAAGATAAATCAGAAAAGTACTCCAATAAAGCAGCATTCATGAAAAAACTGAGACCATCAACAAAACATCCAATAATAACAACATTAGAAGCGACTATTATCATACCTTTCGTGATGATCTACTACTTGCTATTGCTGCTAGTCTTGACCATTGACTTGGAAGCCTTTTATGGTTCATGCTATAACTAATAATGCTAAATTTCAGAGATTCACATTTACATGGACTGCCAAAGATATGATAATAAAAAAACCAGTAATCGTTATAGCTATATCGCAAACAAGACTGGAAGAAACCTCTTTTAACTGATTGAATCAAAGTCAAAATGGGTTCCAGAGATTCAAGATTAGTTTAGAACTGTGCTCACTTAAGAAGTAGAAAAGATTCTGTGGTACCGAGTAGGTAGACAAGTTTTCGGCCTAGCCACACGAAGGAGATAATTTTAAATTGTTGATGCCCGGCTACATTGGAGACACTGCAACGATATTTCGGTCTCCGAACGACTCAATATCCTGAATTTCTTTGACCCACAATTTGCACAGATAGGACAGCTTCTTCTCGATCTCACGCCATATTGTATTCCACACGACTTGATTATACATTCGGTTGTTCCTAGAATGCGTACGAGATAAAAAAGGGGCTGTAGTTATATCAACTGGATCATAAAGGAAGAGTTATATATTCAATTATTAACCATGGGTTGTGAGAGCCCGTCCTAACAGGTTCTGGAATTGTTTTTGCATGTGTTCTTTTGGGAATGTCTGAAATTGTGCTACCGGCTTTAGCCATTTCTCCAAAGGTTTCCGTCAAAAGTGGTGCTGGTGCTTGTACTGCTTGAATTAGAGTCGTCTTTGAATTTTTCCAATTTCTTTGATTGGTTTATTTCCATTCGTTCCTCTGCTTTGCTTTGCTTTGCTCTGGTTAAGATTTGCTCCCTTTCTTGCCTTTTAAATTAGTGCTATTCTGTTAAGCGCTAGGTAGGATTTGACTCAAGTATCTGCATGTTCTGAATCGGATTGTGCAATCAATTGAATGGGAATTTCCTACGCACCATTCAGAACAAGGCATTTCCCAAGAAAAGTTAGCATTTATTAGGTCTGCAATTCATGATAACGTTAAACAATATTATCTCGAGGCTTTTAATTATTGCATTCACGTACCTATCGATTTATCATAACAACAAATAATGCCTTTGGAAACGGATCCAGAGTTCCCTGATAAACAGTTTCCCTTATACTATCTATTCTAAAGGATTCGTTAAATAAATCTCTTATTTCATATTGTGAGAACTTGTACGGGCCTTCCTGCATGGGCTCCTTGTCACTAAAGCATTTTAAAAACAAGATTCCATTAGCTTTTAGTATTCTTTTTATTTTTCTGATGTATTCTTGTCTGTTTGCGGGTGAAAGAACATGAAAGCAACCTCTATCAAATATATAGTCAAAATCATTGTCATTAAGCTTGGAATTTAAAATATCGTCTATAATGAATGTAACATTTTTCTCACTAGCATAAATTTTTCTTGCTCTCTCAATTGCAGCCTCAGATATATCAGACCCAATAACTGTAAAACCTCCTTTAGCAAGGCATATTGCTTGTGTTGCTGGACCCGTGCCGAGGTCAAGGAATCTCGCGCCACTAGCAATCTTTCTCTCATCTAATTCTCTTTGTAAATCAGCATCAAAGTTTTCATTAAACCATGGCATCGTTTCTACCTTTTGACTTTTGTATAATGTTTCCCAGTTTGGAAAGTCCTTTTCTAGACCTGACATAATCTATCCTGCTCTGTAGAATACAATAATAAATTCTGTGTTATATTCTTGTTCATATTTGTTTATCTGATATCGATGGCGTTACGAACTTGAGGATAGAGCAATGACCAGAAAGGAAAACCAAATAACAAACAGCAGATTCCGTTCCATACGCGACTTACCTCTTAGGGCTCTTAATGGGTAAAAACCAAATATCGCCATACGATTTCTGCGCGTTGTCATAATCAAGGAGTTCCACTAGAGTTATCGTCAAAATTTTCACAAATAGAGGAGCCTGAGCGTTTACAATGCTGCATACACTAAGAAGGGAAATGCCTTGAAATGACCGAGAGATAATGGGTGAGTCAAATAAACCGACCACAACAAGCGACGAAATTCTGTCAAGGAATGGTTAGAAAATTGTCCTTCCGAAATATGACTTAACATGGGGTCTGTAAAGATAGTACAAGATGAAAGCGCTGATGCATATACTTACGATATCCCCTGAAAAGTTCGAACCCGACACTATCGCTCTTGGAAGGGAGACTAAGTTCATAATAATTCCAATAATCAACACTATCGTAGATATAGTCCATGCCCATCCTCTTCCGTTTAACAACCCAAAAGCCATGACAAGATATGCAATACCGACTGCTATTGCTATTGCACCGAACACTACAAAAGCTAAACTTATTCCGACAAGAGGTCCAATCGCAACTGTTCCTATTCCAACGAATAGAGTTAGGATGCCAGCTATTACAATTAATATCGCAATTATAGTAACGCCACGTGGCCTAGTCCGTTTCTGCATCTGCAATACACACGTTTACTAAGTATTTTGGCTTTTCAAACGAAAAATCTAATACATTTTTCCAATTCTGGACAAAAAGAAGGCCAAAAAGGGGCTTGAATCAAATCGCACGTTCACACGGGAATCGAACGTAAAGCAGGGGCTTCTAGAGAATCGCACTCTTGAGCGAAGAATTATTGCATTGGATAAAACGATAATGTTCTACATGCAGTTTTTACAATGTTCTTATCTATGTACTGCGTTTTCTTAAACATTCTCGGTAATTAATAAAGTAATCAAATAGTCATTTCTTGCCGATCTCCTGCAGTTGTTGAAATGTGTGGGAGAGACTTAACTCATTTTTCGTCTTCTAGAACGTGTAGTATTACTCTTTCTTTTGGTGTTAGTGTTTCTATTAGTGTTAGTGTTCCTTTTGGTGTTAATGTTTCTTTTGGTGGCAGGGGCCTCCTTTTTACTCGAAAATACTCTTAATTTCTGAATATCTTTCTGGATCTGCGACAATTGTTTTTCTAATTGTTTAAGTTGTGATGGAAATTGTTTAACAATCTCGGTTTGTCTCTCCACTGATCCTAGCTGTTTTTGTAGTGGTTGAACTGTCTTTGAAATCTTATCTATTTGAGTTTGTAGTGGTTGAACTGTCCGGCCCAGTTTATCCATTTGACCAGTATGCTTTTCTAATAGCTTAGAAATGGTTGCCAATCTAATTGCCTTCGGAGAATTAGAAGCTTTTCTCATTATTTCCGGCAACACTTCTGTTTCATGGCTTTCTGGTACGTCTTGCTGTTGTTGTTCCTCTTGGGGCATATCCTTTTGTTCTTCTTCTGAAGTTATCTGGACGTTATTTTCATCTGACATAGTCTAAGCTGGAATAGCTAACCACCAGAGTGTTTATTAAATTTTTATTTATTTAGTCCAAGAATAAGTTGATAAATCATCATTCAGCCGCTAGGCAGACAGTCAAATGCGCGAGGAAAAGCCAATATGACGAATGTATTATAAGACAATAGGTCTTTCTTTGTGACTATTTCTGCCAGATGGTTCTAAGTTTATCCGCAGACGCTTTTGCATCATTACTACTCGTAAATACCTCCAAAGTAACTGTTCTATTATATTCAACATCCTTGAGTGCTTTAATTATATCTTGGTGCTTCATTGAACCCTTTCCTAGCGGTAGATGCTCATCTACTTTACCGTGATTATCATGCCAGTGAATATGAATTATTTTATCTCTAAATGTACTTATGTAGCGAAATACTGAATCCATCCCTCCAGACGTAAAGGCATGAGGAACGTCTAAATGAACAAGCAACGAATCAACGTTATCGATAATATATTTAAACTCAACCACATCATGTATTCCATTCGAAAGTGGCACGTTTTCTAGCATAACACGCACATTATACTTGTGTGCATACTTTACAATATCCCTGAGACTCTTTATCAAATTATCCAAAAGGGTTTTTCTCTTTTCACCGTAAAACATACCATTAAGATTGGCATGAAAATTTATCAGATCTACCCCTATCTTTTTTCCTGTCCTAATTTCTCTCATGGCTTCTATGATCCATGCATTCCTGACAGAGTGACAGTCTGAACCCAGATCTATCCAAAATGGCGTGTGACCGATAGGCTTCTGTTCAAAATTGCTAAGCAATCGCATTATCTCCTTTTTCTTCTTGTTAATTATCTGTGGATCACCTTCAGGTCCTTCAATACCTATCTCAACATATTCAAAATTTAGGTCACGTATCTTACTGATTTCACTTAATATTTCATTCGAAGGATTTGTAAGCATTCCATAAAATGGCATATCTGATTCCTGCCGACCTCTTGATTATGACATATAAACTTGAGGATTCTAAGCAGTGGTTTTTACTTCGGTTATCCAATCACACTTGATCCCTAATTTTTTGTGATTTTTCTTAACCGCCTCTAAATTTGGGGCTTCAAGTAAACAAAAGCATTTATCAACTTCAGGATTATAGAGTATGTTAAGATGCCTTACTTTAAACTCATCTTCAGGGCTTTTCTGAAGATTCTTTAATGCATTCTCATCAAGTCCTTTCATCGAGTGGACATCGAGAAACCTTAACAATGTTCTTATAAGCAAATAGGTTGATTATTAACTTATTTATCAGCACGATGGATGGCGTGATGGATAGCTATTGAGCTGATCAATATGGTAGAAACTGTGACATGGAACACCGTCCCCTCGTAGCATCTGGATGTTTTGTTCTCAAAATCTCATACAGGACTGAAGTTTTTAGTTTCAAACCCATTATCACAATCGTTATCGATATTAACTACGACATTTTTCTAAATGGATATGACCGCAGTCTCAATTTGGGCGGTAATCAGCTTTGTGATTGGGCTGATAATCTCCACCATTATCATATACATCGTTACCAAGTTATTCGGAGAAAAGGAAGGCATAAAGGCAGCGTTCGCAACTGCCGTTATCGGGGCAATTATCTACAGTCTAATCTATTACCTGTTAGGTAATGGGTTAGTAGCAGGGATCGTAGGTGGAATAGCATGGTTGTTGTCCTTACGATGGATATACAAAATTGGTTGGCTGAAAGCCATAGCGATCGGGGTAATTATTTGGATAATAACTTCTATAGTTGGAATATTATTGCCAACAGCTCCCGGGCCACTATAAATTGTTAGATCCTTTTTCAACCAAATGAATTACGGATGCCAACAATAGAAATGAAGAGTTAAAGAGTATCATAGACCATCATTATCTTTCTTTGCCATCCTAGAGAGTGTGTTGAGCATTGTTGGGAGAATATGTAAGCTAATTCCCATGTAGAGGGCAATAGGAATATTTAATACTCACTCATTGACAAAGAAAGGTAGCCATAGAAAAGAGGGCTAGAAGTGGAAAGTACAACTGATGCTTCGTCGGCTATCGGGGATAAGAATGACACCATGCAAGCTAATGATGCTGGACATTTGCCTACTAAAGAACATGATGAAATTTCCTTCGTAGGAACTCAAACTTGTTGTGTATGTTTTATTGATATAGTAGATTCTACTCGGACCACATCTAACCTTGATAATCCTCAGAAAATAAGAAAATACTATAGCATCTTCCTAAATAGTATGGCTGCAATAGCAAGAGGCGCAGGAGCTAAGATCATAAAAAATATCGGTGACAGCCTGGTATTTTACTATCCTGTTTTATCTGAGTCATTTGGTATATTTGTATTCTACAACCTCCTTGAATGTTGTACAACTATGGTTGGAGCACGCGATTCAATTAATCGAAAGTTACGTGAAGAGGGACTACCACCAGTTAGCTACAGAATTAGTGCAGATTATGGCAGGGTAGAAGTAGCTAAATCAGCTACTTCCATAGAAAATGACATATTTGGAACCATAATGAATAGATGCTCAAGAATTAATTTGATGGCTATACCTAACGGCATAGCCATAGGAAATGGATTGTACGAAGCAATAAAATCGTCCTTTCTGCATCATACAAATAATGTGAGCTATGATTTTGAGGAAATAATCATGCCCCAGCACAACATAGGGGAATTCGTTAACTATCCTATATACCACGTGCATAGAAACAACGACTCTGGCTCTTCCAGCCAACTTGACATCCCTGAGTCCCGATTAGGTCCTATCAGCGTTTTGTTAGTCGATGATGAAGAGGACAGCCTTTGCACATTCAAAGAATGCTTGTCTTTAGAAGGTTATAATACAGACGCGTTTACAGACCCTTTTAAAGCGTTGGAGCATGTTGCAGGCTTAAGTCCGTCCCATTACGAACTTGTCATTTTGGATATAAGGATGCCGGGGCTTAATGGTTTGCAATTATATTATAAATTAAAATCAATCAATAAAAATACTAAGATACTTTTTGTTTCTGCCCTTGAAGCTGTACCTGAACTTACAAGCATATTACCAGATACCAAAACCAAAGACAGTTTTGTTAAGAAGCCCGTCACAATTGAGGACTTTATGAACACAGTGAGAGCCACATTAAGATCAGAAATCAGCGATAGCCAATTCTTCCAACGGATGTAAGGTTAGTACTTTTTGTTCCAAGAAACGACTTTTTTATTGATTCAACATCTAAGGCCAGTGAAGGTCTAGTACTATCCATGCATGTGTCAATTCGGTTCTTGGCTTTAGAGAAAAATCGTAATTCCTTCAGACCCGCGCACAACCTCTGTCTTTTCAGACCTAGCGGCAGCAGTCGTAAGTACTGTCAATGATAGGGATTATGAGAAGTACAAATATTTAAGCGCGTATTTTTTTATAGATTAACACCAAATGAACACGGGCCTCTAAAGTAAAGGTTTTTATCAATTTTTTGCAATCTAACCTTACCTCTTCTGAATGAGCATTCCTATTCCACGCACTTTTAATTCTAACTCTTGTTTTTGTCATCCATTATTTGAATAACTTGATCATCGGTGACCTGTGTAAAATCTTGGTAATACTGGCCTACCGAACGAAATCCTGTAGACGGTTTTAGAACGACCTCTAATTTATCAGACTCTCGTTTCAATAACATTGCTGTTTCTTTACTAGTGACAGGTAATGCAATGATAAGGCTCTTTGGTTTTTTCGCATGGTTTCTAATTGATCTTGCTGCAACTATAACAGTAGCTCCTGTCGCAGCTCCGTCATCTACCAGTATGACCGTTTTGTCTTGAAAGTCATATTCCTGTGGTAAATTACGATACAACGAGTTCCTACGTCTTATTTCTTCAATTTGGTGTTTTTTCTCTTTTTCCAAATATTCTTCATTAATCGATAACAGCCGGACAAGATCCTGGTCTATATAGGTTGTTCCATCTTCCATGATTGCTCCAATTGCGTGTTCTTTATTATCAGGGTCAGTCAATTTCCTAGGAATTACTACATCAAAGCATCGTGCACTTAATTTCTTTGCAATAATATACGCCATAACTACACCTCCGCGTGGAATTCCTAAGACAACGATATCGCCATCCTCCTTTCTGATTACATCCTTTAGGGATTCTGCCAAAATCTTTGCTGCCGATACCCGATCTTTAAACCTGAACTGAATTTTGCCAGTCAGGCGTTCAAATATGTTAACCAACTCCCTATCCAGGATAGTCTATCTTCTAGCTTTAATCATAAACTTAACGGTCGAAAATGGAGAATAAGGCTTGGTTTTCGAGCTGAACTTATTCAGAAAAGTTGATTATATGCTGAATCGACTCCCTAGGCTCATATCACTTTATATTTTCACCGCGATTTTGCCTAATGTATATCACTCAGATCTATCATATATCCGTCAATCGATCTATCTATCCAAAAAAATTAAGGTTTAAGCGATGACGCTGCTTTCTTCAGATCACTCAAATTCATTGGTGGATGAAACTCGACTTTTGCACCTATCACTGAAACATTGGCTCAGTGAATCTGGGTATTTGGTCGCTGCTCGGTATCTCGTCGACAAATACCGCAACCCTTAATCCACCATTCCATAAAATACACTTTTGCTTTGCTTTTGATTTCCTTATATTTTGATTTCCTTATATACTCCTCAACATCTCTTATTATTCGCCTGCGAATAATTATGTAATAAAAAAGAATAGGTATGATATTTTTTTGTTTGTTTAGGCTGTCTATCCCCTAATTTCCAATTGTTATATTTCCTATTTGCTGCTAGCCATTGGCAGTTTTGCGGCCATATTAGAACCCATCATGGTACCATTTGTGGTTCCACCATGCATCATAGATCTAAATAGCATTGCATCACTCATAGAGAAGCATACACTAGGTATCATGCCGCTGTGCATCATCATCGCCCCTAGGCCAGTCATGGATTGATTGCCTTGTGCACCTCCACCCATCATCATACTTGATTGGTTCATATTTCGTGCCATCATATTGCCAAGCATTGGTATTCCAGATAGATTTCCACTAAATGTCATACACATTAGTGGCATTACCATCACTCCAGGCCTGAATCCTAGTGTCATATTACCAAATTTTACACTTTTCCCACTTAACAATTGTGCCATCGTGCTAGCACTACCTTGCCCAATCCCTTTGTGTGTAGGCATTAGTGGAATAGCCAAGGCAGAATTTGTTATTGCAGCTGTAAGGATTAGTAGTCCTGTCAAAATCCCCACAGCTAATCCGGTTGATATCCTGTTCATTAAGGGGTTAATACCAAGTTAACTAATAAATTCTTCTACAAAAGATTGTTAACTGAATATACATATTTTTCTTCTGATGGCTATAATAAATTGAACCTCTAAGATGTCCCCGCTATAATGCTTGAGTGGCGAGTCCTCAACCAACATCCATCTACGCTCAGCAATGGTTCAAGTCGTGGTGTGCTTATTATATTGCTACATGCAAGAGAGACGAGATCATTAACCAAATGAACTCGCTTACTATGGGCAATTGTTGTACTAGATGTGCTAGATGCTCGATGATATGGTCAGTCTTGTTAGTATGTTTTTCAGTTCGTAATTCATATCTGGTTTTATACTGAATGCAATTGTTCGCTATCTAATGCAAAATATTACACACAACACACAAGTGATAGTAAGATTTAGATTTATACACTAATCAGAAGAATCTTACTCCACGAGTATGCATTTATCTAACTTTAGCCGAAAATATTAATTTTTCCCAAAGTTTGGAAAACCGAACCAAGTAACCGCAACAGCAAATCTCACAAGAATAGGTGTGAATACCGCTTGTATGATGGCATACTGTGTTTTCGTCGCAACGGATACACATAGGTTTAAAAATTAGTATTCTGGGAATCGGTGACACTCTATGCCAGGACCAGTACATGATTGGGATAAAGTAGTCCACAAAAATATAAGTTGCGAGGATAACCAGTCAGTAGGAAATATAGTGGCAGTGGATAGGGACCATGTTGTAGTTACGTCCCAAGGTGGAATGAGTAGATACCGAATACCAAAATCATTTGTTGAAAGTTATGATGGTGCTGATTGTGAAGCTGCCTAAGATAGCCTTGGATGGGTTTAAGATGTGAGTTTACTTTCCAACTATTCGCAGCAACGGGACAACCTGTTTCAGAAATGTAATTTCATCTTAGGTTAGTTCGAGCGCAGGCTGAGCCGACGACAGAGGAAGAGGCGAAGCCATTGGAGGTCAGTTTTGAGGTTGGTGTTAAACGAGCCAGACAAATTGACAGGTTTGCTAGTGTTTACGGCAACTTTCATAAAAGCTGTATGTATTGTTATGTTTTTTACAGGTGGAAGAGTCGGAACTAAAGTTCTCTCTCTGTATAGAAGAAATACATTCCCCTGTGATATTATGTAATGGCCAATTTAGAGTAAATCCATCATAAAGAGATTTTGTGGGGAATATTTCTAAACATAACGATTGAATTAGTGTTTATCTGGCTAATGTCATTTATCTCGTTAGATAGACTTGGAGATAAAGAAACCCCTATCCAGTCAAACTTCTCGTGATTCTCTGCAGCATCGTCTACTGCTTCACCTATAATCAAAGATTGACTAGAAAGGTAATACTGGCCATGACTAATGGCTCCTCGAAGTAACATGCCTTCTTTAAGCCAATGGATAAATGGTCCCAGTAGAGTATCAAATATCGTTTGAATATTAGGATAATTGAGTGCATGGGTAAGTAATTATTATTGTGTCAGACAATACCTGAAGATAAGAACCTGGCATAGAATATTCAAAAGCATCGAGAAAGGATACAATGACACTATTCCAACTATTGACTACATTGATAGGTTCCTCGTCCATATTCCTTTCATATCCGATACATCAAGAAAAACCACAATACCTGTTTTAGGATGTGGACCAAACCCACGTGTTGTGTAACCAACACCTTTGTCTGTCCATATCGAAGAAATATGGTTTGGGGGTCAATTCTGTTGGTCTTATAGTTATATTACATACTAACACTGCATGACAAGTATGTAAACCCGTTTTCTTGTCAAATTTATTACAACTAAACACATCATAAAGTATAACAGATACAAGGCCATCATAGAACAGTCGCAAGCCGCACCCATATTATTCTATTACTGGTAAAATGTTGACGAGCTAAGTCAAGTGTCATAGA
>JAICVW010000017.1 GCA_025935105.1 Nitrososphaeraceae archaeon | reverse complement strand
AACTACTTTCTTTGCATAGTGTTCAGCAGTCATTTTATCAGCATGCAAGTAGTAGTTGTACAATCTACCTCCAATTATCATCCTCTTTAAATTCAATTTCGTTACAATTTCCTTTCTTGCGCTATAGAGCTCCGATCCTATACCTCTACGTTGAAACTTTGGGTGGGTAGAAATGTCTGCTCCATAAAGGCTATCTGCAGTAGGGTCATGGTTGTTAAACATCCCATAGTCCGTAATCTCATACCATGTGTGCTTCCGATAAGGAGGCCTGAGTGAAGTAATCAAACTACTAGCTGATGCAATTATCTTTCCGTTGTCGGCCACCACACATAACTGGCCGATGGGGAAAACTCTAATATGATTTTCTAGAAACTCGGGAGGCCATATCATCCCGTAACTAGCCATATCAGAAAATGATTGCTTTTGCAAGGAAATTATTTTAGGAATATCCTCTTCCGTAATCTTTCTGATTTTCACTTTCTGCATGGAATCTCTTGATGGTGTATTCTATTTGCTGCATACGCTACACCTATTTAGAACATTGCTTTAGGACGGCTTTGCCGAGAATATCATTTTCATTATGCATCGTGATACGGCATAAGTATAGCTAAATTTAAAATATCGAGGTGACATAATTTGCAACAAATGGTGTCATTACCTATGATGAAGGCACAGATACTGTTGGTATCTTAAGGCTGTTCAAGCAGCCTAAATTACCATTCATCTTTGCATGATGTAGAGCAACTTCACCCTATTAGTATCACGAGCAATTAGCAAAATGGAAAAGTCAAATACTATAATACTTTTAGAGACGTATGGATTTCATTCTGCCACGATAGTTTTCATAGCAATTCGCTCCTTTGTTTCCATAAATCTAGTTAAGTTTCCTTCCGGACAATAGCCTTCATGACGTTATTAGAATCACATTGTTACTTTAATTGATCAGTCCAAAACTCTAGTAGGTATGCTATTTAATAGAGCATTTACTTTTCTTATTAGCTCCTCGTTTCCAATTGGTTTATGAATAAAGAGGTCTTCATCTAGCTTGCAAAAATCTTCATCCTTTCTTAACCGACTGAAGTACATCTCGCTAGCTGTCAAAAAGCAGATCTTGGCATTGATATCTTGCTTCTTTAATTGCTTATACAAACTGAATCCATCCATTTCTGGCATTTTTATATCCAAGAGGATCAAGTCAAAAGAACCAGTCCTAAAATTCTTCAATGCTAGGATGGGATCATCGTATGATTCGGCAGCGAATCCAGCATTATCGAACACCTTTTTTAGAACTAAGCTTACATCTCGTTCGTCATCTACTATTAAGATTCTTTTGTTTTCGTTTTCGCCAGTTCTTCTACTTTTACTTTTATCTCCACTTTTTCTTGGTTTCATAACAATGGCCTCAATTAGGCTAACTGCGTTAGGTCAGAATTAACTATAGGCAGAGTAATGGAAAAAGTAGCACCTTGCTTGCCATCAACTAACTTGTTGTTGTTTTGGGCCCAAATTCTGCCTCCGTGCGCCTCTACAATACTCTTTGAAATGAATAGCCCTAGGCCTGTTCCCTGGAAAGACTTTGAAGCAAATTTCTCAAATAGTCTAGGAAATACGTCTTGGTCTATCCCTTGGCCTGAATCTTTTACACCTATTAAAGCTTCTGAGCTACTAGCTTGGTCTTGTTGTATACTAATCACGATATTTCCTTCTTTAGTAAATTTAAAAGCATTGGCAAGCAAGTTGAAAATGACTTGTACTATTCTTTCCTTATCTACTTCAACGTAAAGTCTAGAGTGCACGGGAAGATATTCTAGCTGAACTTTAGTGTTGTACTTTATGGTAGGGTTTCGTTTGTATTCTTCTATGCTATACTCTATGATCTCGTTTAGATCATGCAATTCCTTTTTTAGTTCTAGGGTTTGGCTCTCTATTTTTGTGACATCCAATATATCCTCTGAAAGCTGCTTTAATCTAGTTGCATTCCTAGCTATCATACTAATAGAATCATTTAGTTCTTTCCTCTTTATCGTAACTTGATTTTTCGAGCTCAGAAGCCCTACGGTGCTGAGTATGGGTTGTATCGGGGTTCGTAGTTCATGTGCAGCAACATTGATGAATTCTTGCTGCATTTTATCATGCAATTTTAACCGTTCATTCGCTTGTTTAACTTGTTGATACAACTCAATTTGATTCCATAATTTCTCAAAAATTGCAACATATGACAGAACACCTGCCTTACTATTTGAGTATGTTGATAATCCGATTGCTTCATCAAATGTTGTTTTTGAATCATCTCTTAGCTCCATAACCAATGATGCATTCTTGTCAACTACAAGGATTGTAGCCTTGGATCCTGAAGCTTGTTCGGTATCAGTATATCTAAAATCTATATCTGCATTATGAGCAGGTCTCTGAACCTTTATTTGGAGAAGCGACTGGAGTCGTTGTTCAACCTGATCGCTATGCGGGACCAAGATTCTTACCTTTACAGATCGTTTCTCTGCGGCCTCTACCGCTAACGGTATTGCACCTATTTTTTCTTGACGAATTAATGCACTACTTGTTGGGAATATAAATAAAATTTCTTGCTTGGCACATCTTACGAGTTCCAAATATAGTAAACGGCTCCGACCAGATCTAGGAATAATCTCAATATCTGTTAAATCAACTCCTTCCTCGATATCATATATTCTATCCTTGGCATCGATTGAGTTATCCCACAGTTGTTCGAATATTGAATTATAGTGTTCGATATAAAGGGGTTCAGTACTTACCAAAAGACTCTTTATCATTTTACCTTCTTCGAATTTTTCTGCTGTTGCTTGGAATTCATTATTAGAAACACTGAAGCTAAGAGGTGTCAAGTTCTTTGTATGTCTGATTTGTACCCCCTCTTCAACCAACAACTCCACGAGCTTCTCATTATCCTTGTTTATGGTTGTGACGCACCTTATCCCTCTGTTTTCCCCTCTTTTGTAGAGATCCAAGAATTTCTTGTACGATTCGGAGAAACTATTGTACAAGAATTCGAGGCCGCCTGGTTGAAAACTTATTTTGATCTCAGTAGAAGATTCGATACTCTTCTTAATTCGGTTTGCGATTTCGGTGCTTTTACTTATTGCAGTTGTTTCGGTACGATCAATACCTTCCTCTATCTCTCTGATCCTATTTTCGATTGGTCTCGAGTTTAGCCACAGGTTTTCGAAGATACGCTGATGCTGATGGACATCCTCTTTAATGTTACTGTAAATTGCTCGCTCTTGGCTTATTTTCGCAGATGCGGATAGAGTGTTCTTTCTTTCACGCGTTGACCTTATTTTTTTAAGTGATGAGGATATCTCGCACATCGAAATGTATTCCTTGTCACTTACTGCGAAGTTCCCTTTTATCCCTTCTAAATGTCTGATATCGACGTTATTTAATATTGGCTGCTTAAAGAAAGACACGTTATCTTTCATAACGTCGCTTATCAGTCTAAACTTGACTCCCCTCTTTTTCGCTTCTTTTATCGTTTTGGGTACTTGCTGGATTGAAAATGCTACTGCAAGGGATTCGGTATCAGCATAAAAATCCCATCTACATCTTGTGTCATTTAAGATTTGACAAAGTATCCTTGAAATCTCTATCTTGTTATGCAGGATTTGTATGATACCGCTATTGGGCACAGACGTTCGCATTGTCTCCATACATTTAAAACTATCTACCTCTATATTCATCAGCAAGTTATTAAATTTAATAAAAGTTAATTTACACTATAGAACTATACTGGTTAACATAAGTTCGTCAACTTTTTTAAGTCATACTGCCCAACTGATTAATACGTAATTATGTTAGTCAGTATAGCTGTACGAGCCTTCCCTCATATGAATAAGGCAGCTTCCGTTCCACTCAACACCTTTATTTGGATAGATGCTTACTAATAAACAAGCATCAAAATCTGGCTAACGTTGAATCCACGCTAGCCTGTTAGAGGCCTTTCTCTTAATAAAATAAAAAATGATGGTGGCTTAGCCTATCTTTACTCCTCTAATACGGTCTTCTAGTGCAAAGTTGCAGTTGCAGCTGGAGTTGTAGAATTGGATGTTCCTGTGGCGTTTCCGTACGAATGGCTAAAACAATTCATAACGTCGCTTTGACTGAGTCCTCCGGACGCTGTTTTGGCAGAACTTGTTTCGCAGGAGACAAGACTCCTCAACTTTTCACTACTGCTTTTCGAACTCGAAGAACTGCTACTGCTACTACTTCCGCTGCTGCTAGAGCTTTTGTGAGAACTGCTCTTTGCTAATACTGAATCGGGGTGAATGCCATATTGTACCACGAGTGCCAATCCTATAGCTAGCACAACGGTCAACATAAGAGTTGAAGTTGTTTTATATGTCATATGTTATCTTCCCTTATAGGGAGGGAAAACATAACATATAAGAGTACAGAAACTATATTCTAAACAATGGCTTCAAAGCTGTCCATTCTTCGACCAAAAATTGCCAACATTCTCAGTTAACCTTTAGTTTCAAAGGATTGCTAATCCTTATGGGTGGCCGTACCTGTGATGTTGCCAATAATAATATAGTTAGAAATTCTTTGTATGCCCTCATACATTATAACTTTCGCATGATCTCCAAGCGATGTTATTTACTCCAAACTGCTCAACATGCTGAAGAGTAGGAAGCTTGAGAGTGGATGGAACATTAATTAGTCGTATATGAACCATTTTGTTCACTTATTCAAAGAGACTGAAATTTGGTGTCATAAATTGCAGATTTATTCTTCAGCTGGGACATTATTGCGGTTCGATCTGTCTCTTTACTTTTCGTACCAGATCCTCTATAGAAAGAGGTTTGGGAATAAGGCAGTTTGTGTCAAAATCTACGGTCGGTCGTCTCAAATTCTCTACATCTAATTCAGATCCAGTCAAAAAACATACTTTTACTATAGCGTCCACCTTTCTTATTTCATTGTACAATTCATATCATTCATTTTCGGCATATTAATATCAAGTATCAACAAAGAATAGAAACTAGGTTTGAAGCGGGAAAGTGCGAGCATAGGATCATTGAAAGAGTCGACCCCGAATCCTTCATCTTCTAGGCCCATACTTAAGACTGAAGTGTTATCTGGCTCATTGTCTACAAGCAATATTTTTGCGTTATTTTGTTTTGTATCCATGGATATTGCTCCAGTAATAACGATAGCTGTTCTCCCAAGATATCTGTCACCAAGACTACAGATTCATTTATTCATTCGCTTATACATTTATTCGCCAATTTTTCCTTTATTCATTCAACCGGATCATCTATCTCGAACTGATCGTGAATAGAGCATTTTGCATCCTCTGCAACAAAGAAACACACTTGCAGAAACTTACGGATATTCATTCCTTAGTTTTTGGTATATATCTAATTTTCTTCCTGACAGTTGCCCAGTTTGTAATAGTTCAATATAGACTTCTGCTTAACAGGATCCCTCTTTTTCACACGGTCCCTTTATGGGCATTCACCGTGTTTTTTGTGGCTATGTATATGCCACTAGCTGGGATCATTGGGTATTGGCACAGAAGAAACCAATATAATGTAGACAATCAGACTCATTTTGAACGAAACCCAATAGGAGCTACGATGCAACTTTTTTTTATTGACTTGATTGATGGAAAGGTTACTGAAGAAGAAAAAAAGCAAATGCGAAAATATCTATTAAATATAATGAGACAGCCTGAAAGGCCACATACGGATGCAAACGATCTGCCCAAAGATGCAGGAAATCAGGAAAATTAATCAAAGATCTCAGCAAGTCTGCAGGGTTCAATATAGGGAAAGGCTCATACAGTTTGATATGATATAGGTATTGCCATGTTAGGAGCAGCACTCCGCGATTGCTTTCTATCTAGATTCGAAAATTTATGGACAGAATCGGCCTGCAATGTCAATTGTCAAATTAAATTCTGCTCTTTAAACCTAAACTAAATCTACTGCAAATAGCCTAATGTAGTGGGTAACCTCAACAAAGACTAGACTGCAATATTCAGATTTTCCAGATAGCTAGACTACTTTTGTACATGCTGGACAGATGACAATCTGGTGTGAAGTAGCGCTTTGTGGTATTTGGCGGACGCTTCTCAGAGTGAGTTAACTTTGCGTGCCAAAACTCATACAACGTAAGACTAGGCTCTTAATAGCGTGTTTATTCCAGATTTTGAATCCTTTCTTGCCCTTATTATCGTGTGCGTAAGATCCAATTTATTGCTAACATATTCCAAATTCGTTTTGCTTAAAAAGATAGACCGCTTAATATGTTGCAAGTCCTAACAAAAAGGCTCCTGAATACTATCGCGGACATGGAACCCGTCTTGAATAGGACCAGCATTTAATTCGAATGAAATCTAACTCTGTTGTTGCACTAAATCCGTGCGAATTTACCTAACGGTCATGACCTTCGCCTCGAATACCGAATACAGAGATGACGGTAGTTCAGTTCTATGTATTACATAGTTTTGGATTTGATGGCTGTGGCATACAAATGGCTCAAGAGATTTGCTCTATCGGGTCTAGAAGGGCTACAGGACCAAACCAAGACTGGTAGATCATCTGAAGTATTTGAATAGAGTTTTATCAAAATGAAGAAGGAACAACCTGAAAATCCTTCAGGATGAAACGTCAAAGAAGTTATGAATATTCCAAAAAAACAGGTATAAGATAGTACACTACCATCAACATTAAACTATCAAGAATTAGCAGTTCATAATTTATGACTGGATTATACAAAGCTATTATTAATAACAATAAATTTAATCTATTGTCAAAGCCTAAATAATCTTTTGATTTGACCCTATTTGTGAGTAACCATTTATGCAGAGGGATGCTATGAGTTAGAACGTCACTCACTTCGATTTTCTCAACTTTAATTAGCTTCTTGCTATCATCAATCGATCATCTTGATACGTCATGCTCCCGGATTTCACATATCGTCGGCTAACACGGGTTCGTCGAGCTGAGTCATATTATCAGGCTTTGGGATCCAACTGATTACTACGCAGCTCGATGATTATTTGATCAGGAGGATAAATGGGAGTAGGCTCCTGAATTCTAACTTTAGTTTGTACATCCAAAAGTAATTACTTTTCCTTTGCTCAGCTTCTGCCTGTTCTAACAATCTTACTTTTATCGTTTATGTCATTTCTATATATTAGATATATGCCACACAACATTATTACGACTGCAATTATTTGAAATGTAGTAATTCGTTCATGCAAGAATAAAGCTGCTAGAAACATACCAAACACTGATGAGAGAGAAAGTATTAAGAGCGTAATTGTTGTGCCAATCATTCTTAAGCCTTGTAAAAAGAAATATAAAGAGAAAGCAAAACCAACTACACCAAGCAGCAGTATAAACGGTACTTCCATCAATGTAATGCTTAGCGAAATACCTGCTGATATAGTCAGACATAGAAGAATCGTACCACCAATAAAGGATTTTAATTGTATTATTTTTGTAATGTCTATTCTATGTGTTAGGATTCTACAAATATTGTTATCTAATCCCCAAAATATAGTGGCTCCCACTATGAATAAATTTCCAGCATTTATATTTAGTAGAGAACTATCAAATCGCAGATTCGTAGTAACAATTATTACTCCTCCTAGCACTAACACCATTGCGATAAACCCGATACGATTAAGTTTCTCTCCAAAAATTGTTAATGCTAAGAGTATCGAAAATATTACTTCTCCATTTGATAAAAGTGAGCCATTTATTGCGGAAGTCAGTTTAAGACCTAAGAAGAACATGGCTGGAGCAATCGCGGCACCACAAATTGATGTTATTATTAAAAGTAAATAGTCCTTTGTCCTAATTGAATATTTGCCACGTTTTACTACCGGAGTTATGGCCGCGCCAGATATGAGATATACGAGGCAAGAAAGCCAGAGGGGGTTTATACTATATACTATGGGCTTTGCAACTGTAGAAACCGAGCCAAAAAGCAATGCTCCTATTATAGCTGATATATAGCCAACTATCAGAGCTCTGTTTTTATTTAGATTTACTTTCACAGAAAATAACAATCATTATGGTTGTTTATCAATATGGCAGGGATGTTAAGTATGAGCATATTTGGTTTCTCCTGTCATGGTAGTGAAGAAATTGTTGTTGCTTCTGTTGTCATATTCCCAACAGCTATGAGCTTGCTTTTTCCTTATTATCCTTGTTTGTTGGACCAGGTTTGTTATGGTGTCCGTTGTGGTGTGTAGCAGTGGTAGCAGTTGTAGCACGCGTGACTTCACTATTTCTAGTAATATAGCTATATCCAAATCCTGTACCAATGACACCTACTGCAAGCACTGGGCCTATATATTCGGGCAAATCGACATTATATATTGTAGAATATGTCTCAGCAAATGCCACTATAAGGGCAACTCCACTTAGGGCATAAGACATATATGTAAAGGTCTTGGTTTTAAGAATTTTTGAAAATGCTGAACGAACGAATATGCTATCCAAAGTGTCGACCAGTATCATACCTATTGCAAAAAATATAGTGAGACTCATGGCAACCTGCACACCAGCAGTGGCAGTTGCCACAGCTGATACTGTTAAAGCCGATATTTGAGTAGCAGTATCAAATCCGAATCCAAATATTAATCCGGTAATAGCGGCCGAACCAACAGGTCCTAGAAAATGGGTTCTATTCACTACCTTGTTTGCAAGAATTGCCGAGCCTGTTCTTCCCCATTTTTTCATTGATATCATATTGACACCGCCAATAATCGCTAAGGCAGTAGCGCCAACTATGCTTCCCCAAAATGCAAGTAGATCTATTTTTCCACCAGTCGCACTGCCTACTACATATATAATTATGACCAGTTCAAGAAATATCGATGATGAATGGCCTAGACTGAAACCTGTTCCTACCCATTTAGCTCTATTGCTCACATTATGCATTCTTACAAGGTTATCTATAGCAGTAATATGGTCCACATCAAGGGCATGGCGCATTCCAAAGAAAAACATTATAGGTATTGTTGATAATACAAATAACTTGAGATCGTGTGCTACCATTATTGGAAGCTGTACCCTCGAGTGATTTTTTTCATACTCTGCAGTCTTATTTGCTAATATTAAAACATTTGGATGGTTTATCCAACCACGCAGCGGATATTCTGTCAGGCGGTTCAGCTAACAATCATCATCTCCTGAGTGTAAGCAAACATTAAATCCAACCCTGAAAAGAGTTGGATAAACCAGCCCATAACTTAAATAGCAGATAGTAATTCCGATGCTAATGACGAACTGTGATTAAAATTAAAGCAGGAGTACCAAAGAGTTGGCAGTGACAATTCAAATTTCCTTCAGGCATGATTTTGTAAGTGGCCAGTGTGAAGTTTTAGCCAATTGAAAAAAGCATTACTCATTATTGATAGAGGAAGCCGAGAACCGGAGGTAAGAGAAGAGCTTGAGAGAGTATGTTCACTTGTTAAAACCAAAGGAGGATACTTTTACACAAATTATTGCTTTTTAGAAGTCCTTCCTCCATTCATTGAGGAAGGAATCAGAAAATGTCAAGATTATGGTGCAGATGTCATAACGGTGATGCCATATTTTCTCTATCCTGGAATGAAGTTAAAGGATTCGGTCAGACAGACCGCTAGGATTTCTAAGGACCATAAATTGAACTTGGTCATTACAAAACCTCTAAGTTATCATTCTATGATGACACAATTGGTAATAGATAGACTCAACTGCGTAAAAAAAGATAAGGATATTCAGTATTCTGATCTTGAATGCGATATTCTTCTTATAGGGCATGGTAGCAGCGATAAGAGTGCCAGAATTGCTTTTGAATATACCATCGATTCCTTAAGACCTTTTTACCGTAAAGTAGAATCTTGTTTTCTCGAATTGGACAATCCTAATATAGAACAAGGGATAAAAATGATGATCGAAAATACTCCAAAAGTTCTCATATTGATGCCCTACTTTCTTCACAAAGGAGCACATATGAAACGGGACGTAATCAATGACGTAAATGAAGCACTAAGAAAACATCAATTTAAAGACATCTTTATCGCAAATCATTTGGGGGTTGACCAGAAGCTAGTTGATCTTCTTATCGAACGTGCAAGGGAGGTCGAGAATAAAAGATTTTTGTTTCAGCTGGCTCACAACGGGACCTAACCGTGTGGAGTAATTTAGCTATATTTTAAAGTGAAATTAATATGTATGAATGCTTTGTATAGTACAAACACAGAACATGCATACGTATGTTAAAGCCCTTCAAGGAATCTCAAGTAGGTATGCTCCCAGTAGAATACTTTCTTTTGATATAACACACGTTTTCAAAACAATTCAACTAATCGAAACTAGAGGACATACAAGTAGATATGCTCTGTGTAAAGAGCTGAACCTTGGAGAGGGTTCAGTTAAAACATTAGTGAAACATTTGATGATGGAAAAAATGATAGAAACCAGCAACGCTGGAACTAAAATGACCGAGAAAGGTAGGCGGTTTTTTGCAGAATTACTATCATCTATCCCTACAGAATGTGAGGTACCAGAATGTTCCATTGCACTAGGAAAATTCAATTACGCAATTCTGGTAAAGCAGCTCAGCATTGCCATAAAGTTGGGCATAGAACAAAGGGATGCTGCAATAAGAGTAGGAGGGATAGGGGCGACTACTCTACTCTTTAGAAAGGGAAAATTTGTGATACCTGTTACGAATATAGATTCTCTAAAAAGAGAACCTCAAATACATAAACTGTTGATCAAAGAATTAAATCCCAAAGACGGTGATGTAGTAATAATAGCTAGCAGTGATGAGAATGAAAAAGTTGCAGAGCTTAGTGCAAAGAATGCGGCACTTTTGACTGTCATGAACCATACTAAACATAACTAGATCATATCTTCCTCAACAACGTGTTATTTGAACACCTCCACTATCTGACTACTACGGACGGGAACTGGTTTCAACCATCACTGTTCTCTTTTGTTATAGCGTCCCTTTACCTACTGCCAAAAAGGCAATTTCAAAGAAAGTTAAGATACTACTGCTATGATAATACTGCTATTTGTCATTCTAATTGAAGCGTAGCCTCGTTTCGACCACAATGCTTTTGTATGGTAGTGCCGCTAAAAAAGTCCTTATATGGACTCGTCATTTTAATTCCTCCAGAGATTTGGGATTAAGGAAAGTTCGCGCTCTATTTTCGGTGAATTAATAGTGGCCTTGGCCTTTCACCTTAAGCGGTAACTTTCCGAAGAACATCTTAACGTGTGGTCTATAGAGATAATATAGCACTATTGCATTTATAATTAGATGGAAAATTGCCCCCTACATTGCCAGTAACAATTGATATGTCCCCATAATAATCCCAATAATCGATAAAATCATAGTTATTGTCCAAGCCCATTGTTTGCCTTTCCATAATCCATAAGCCATAACCAAATATGCTATTCCTAATGCTACAAGTCCAGCGCCCATCCATGTAGCTATTGGTGCTATTGCGTAGGGTACGGGCGTTGTTGTGGGTGGGTTGTTCCAGGGTTATGAGTGGTGTTAGTGCTTATGCGAATGAGTGCTGCAGCAGTTCATCAAGCACAACCCACAGTGCGGGCACAAATTGAACACCTCGCAGTCTTACTGAGAGAGCACTGAATATCTCTAGTTAGCGGCTAACTATCATTATGTGAGTTTAGGCTTGGGACTGTTAACATTTTAGAAACACCCTGGAGTCGCCTGAAGTGAGATAGGAAGAAACGAATAGAGGAAACAACAAATGCAACATCATGCACGCGACCCAGAGCGGCATACGCTTTCTGATTTTTAAATAGATATCCGGACTTTACACCAGTTTGACCTGATTCGACTGGTCAACTAAATCTGCGCCATTCCTCCATCAATACACAATTCGGTACCAGTAACATAATTACTCTCTTCAGATGCGAGAAATGAGACGGCCTTCGCTATTTCGTCAGGATTACCAAGTCTGCCAAGCGGTATGGTATTCAAGAAGAATGCTTTCAATTTCTCGGCGTCTTTTATAGTCTGCAAAGCGTGTTCGAAACTAGGTGTGTATGTTGGACCCGGGCTAACGGCGTTGACCCTAATCCCGCGGGATTTCAAGTCTACCGTCCATGACCGTGCAAAAGATCGTATTGCGGCTTTCGTCGCATGATAAACACTCAATCCCTTTACACCCTCGATCCTCCAATAGAGGCGTTCAATACTATAGAACCCCCGTCCCGAAACAACGGAAGCGCCTTCTGTACCGTGAACAGTAAGCCTTTGACGTTGACACTAAAGATTTTGTCAAAATGCGCCTCGGTAATATCCTCCAAATGTACGAATTCCCATACACCTGCGTTAGCAAAAAGGACATCAATTGGTCCTCTCTCCTTTACTATCCCGTACAACATATCCAGATCCGCCAGATTTGAAACGTCGCACTGAACTCCAGTTACATTTTTCTCTATCTGGTTTAGTGCTAATTCTAATTCGCTTTCACGCCTTCCGCACATAAAGACGTAGGCACCATCTTTGACGAAACGTTGTGCAGTGGCAAGTCCTATTCCACTGCTTCCTCCGGTGATAACTGCGATTTTTCCCTCAAGTCGTTTAGGAATTGAATCGATCTGGCTCATATTGGATTAGTAAATCACTCAAAAATATTTAAAACCAAACCTTGTGTTGGGAACAATACATCGCCTGATCAAATGAAACTATTCATGTTAGTAATTATATTGTTGGTTAAGGTTAATCTGTAATGGTATGCTAAAAATAGTTTGCTCTCCTGAAGGCTGCAACCCTATTAAAATATTATTTTTGATTAATTATAAAAATAATCAAATTCACATTACATCTGATATCGGAGCTATTTCCTTTTCAAGATGTAGAAATACTGATCTTCATAGTTAACATGATAGAATTTGAACAAACTATTTTCATGTGTTTGCCAATATCTAATAGCCTTGAGCTCTGGATCAGAATTGGCGTTTTGGGATTGCGATTCTGTTGGTTTTGCCAAAATTAGAAATTTACCGTATATCCACGGGCTGACCTTCGAAGTATCCCAGTAAATCCCTGCAGATACGTCAATAAATTTTCTTAGCTGCAGATTGCTTACAAACATGATCTCCTGACCCACTTGATTGGGAGCAAATAGGACAATGCTTTCGGCTTTGCTCTCTCCTCCACCATGAACATATAATTTTCCAATCGTTATTCCAGTCTCATAAGTGGAACTATCGACTTTTCTTGAAGGGAATAATGAGTTATGGCTGTCAGACATTGCAGTAGTGTTACCCACCTCAAAGGGCTGAGCAAATAAAATAATAGAGTAACAAAAAATAACAAAACTCACAGAGATAATTTTGACTAGAACAAATTTCTTTTCTTTAGCTTTAACAAGTGTCTTGCTTACAAAAAATATAGCCGACGTTGAACCAAATGCGATAAGTGGAGCAACAAACACTAGATATCGTCCATTAAACCAGCGTTTGTCGCCAACAGGATATATTTCACCTGATCCTTGAAGCATGGCGGCAAAGTCTGCCAATATAGGAGTCATAAATGCAACTACCAACAGGATCCTAAAAAATAACTGGTTTCTTCCATTCGCGAAGAAATATGCAAGGATACCAAGGACTGAGATAATTAAGACAGGTATCCCGTACATGGCAGAGGCGACATTACTGATTATGATCAAAGAAGCAATCGGGTTCATAAGGAGGTGGATTGAATATGGTCTTGATGCTGCCTGAACTGCTGCGGAGTATGGACCATTTGCGAAAAACGTCGGGTCTTTAAATATCACTGTATTCCATAGCAGCCATGAAATTATTCCAAACGTACTAAACAAGCTGGAGAATGTAATAAAAACCTCAATTCTGCATTTTTGACGTCCCTGCGTCACAAAAACATAAACACCTATAATTGCAAGGACCATACCAAAAGGAAGGAGCCATCCTTCATAACGAGTTAAGCACGTAGCTGAAATAGCCAGAGCACACTTTATTAATGTCCTATATTGACTTACACATGATCCTCTTTCGTTTACGTAGCAATAATACCATTTATGGAAGTAATACATCGCAAGCATGAAAAACATGATAAAAGGTGCCTCCATCATTGGAACAATTCCCATATATACCACTGATGGGTTCAACATAAATAGGAGCGAACAAAGTATGCCTAACTTTGTAGAATTAAACTGGCCTGAAGCAATGCGGAAAAGCAGTAGTGCTGCAATTGCAGTTGATATTGAACTTACCATAGTTCCAGCTAGCCCAGTATGAAACAAGGTCTCGTTAGTGACAAAAGGTAATAACATTAAATGGGTCATCGGCAACCAGACACCGCCCAACTGAATGAAGCCCGGGATTATTGAATCAATTACTCTTCTAGCTATTACAAGATGACTTATTGAATCATCGTAATAAAGAAGTGAATATTGGCCTTGCGTAAATAACAAATAAAATGAAGCTGTAATACAGGCGGCTATTGAGCCTAGGAATACTAATAGCTCAATTGCTACCGTATTTTTCTGAAAGTTCATAAGAAGTACCTTGCTTAGTTTTAGGACCATCTTGGTTCACTCCGCTACTTGTCCAACAGGTATTCCATACCTTATCTATTCCATGTATTTGGACTAAATAAAAGTTCAATAATCGATGATGCCAATCAGTCTACTCCAGGTGGAAGATAAGGAAATAAGATAAATGAGTGAGTGCACGAGAAGCTTACCTTAGGGCTTCAAATTATTATAGAAGCGCAGAATTTTTTTACATACAAATCCAAGCGATCCTAGAATAGTACAAACTTGGCAAAAGAGTGTCGAGTCATTCAGAAAGGCAGCGCTATTATTTGCCTCTCCGGTTGAATTTATTGAAATTCCTTACGAGGGACCAACAATCGCAGGCTATTTCTATAAAGTGGATAATGTGAATATTCTTAGAGCAACACTGATACTTTTTACTGGATTTGACGGCACTCAGGAGGAACTCTACGCCACAAGTGTTTGCGCTACAATAAGTAAAGGTTATAACTGTTTCAAGGTGGAGTCATACGTAAACAAAATATTCCTTTCCGTTACGACTGGGAAAAAGTCGTAAGTTGCGTCATAGATTACAATGTGATCCAAAACATCTTGCATTAATGGGGATAAGCATGGGAGGGTATTTGGCAGCTAGATCTGCTGCATTTGAAGATCGGATTGCTGCATGTATACTAGATGGCGGCGTGTTTGATATTTATGAGAATTATATGCAAAAGGCCGGCGAACTCAAAAAAGTCATCGAAGACGGAAATGCTGAAGTCGCCAATGTGGCTATCGAAACGTCTATGTATTTTGATATAACTGCAAGGTGGGCGTTTTCTCATGGAACGTTTGGTGCAAAAAAACCCGTTGGATTATTTGCAAAAGAACAAGGATTATACGCTGAAGAATATAATTCAGAATATTAAGTGTCCTACGCTGGTTTTAGAAGCTGAAATGGATGACGCTTTCTCTGGAGGACCAGAGAAGGTATACAATTCCCTTAGATGTCCTAAAAAACATATTTTGTTCACTGTTGAAGAAGGTGCGGAGGATCATTGTCAAGTAGCTTCCCCTTCATTGTGAAACCAAAGAATATTTGATTGGCTCGACGAAATTTTCAAAATTTGAGCATCCCGCATTCAATGCTGTTCAATAAAGTAAGGAGAGCATCGAGTTTAGATCTTCGCTTTCACCGGTACAGCTCCATTTTAATCTCTGGCACTATCCTTT
>JAICVW010000415.1 GCA_025935105.1 Nitrososphaeraceae archaeon | reverse complement strand
GAGTGTTGATGTTGGATGCAAATTCAGGCAAGACAGTAGATTCAAGCAAATTTTTCAAACAAAAGAATATCTATTACGGAGAGAGCGGCCCAACAGGAATATTTAATCACGCTTGGTCCGCATTTCCAGTTGGTAGAACTTCAAGTGACGAGATAGATGGCAGCTTTTATAAAGGATCAGGCGGAATTAACGTGGCTCCACCGTTAAGCTGGGTTTATGAGCCAAAGTTCATGCTATCCTATCCCGACAGTACAATGCACATTATGAGGTTCAAAGACATATTTGAAAGAATGAAGCTGATGTTTCCATATTTTGTATATGAGTTCACATTAGGTCCACCTCAAAATGCTCTAGATGTTAGAACGGTGGATGTTATCCCGGTCACTGATGGAACCAACACCTATTGGCTGATGCCTCTTATCGTCTTTTTAGATACAAGCCATGTGCCTTGGAGCTCGGGCGATATGTTACGACTCGTTGGATTTGCATTGATTGACGCTTACAACGGAAATGTAAAAATTATCAAAAATCCTGCCGGCGATGCTAATGACCCGTTTTCAAAGGTCTTCTTTGAGCAATATGCTGGGAATATGGGGCAGGCAACTGTATTACCTCAGGTTCCTGACTGGTTAAAAAAACAACTGGTATACCCAGAAGAGCTATTTTTGTGGCAAATCAACAGGTTCAACCAATATCATGTGACCGATCCTCAGACCTTCATAGATGCTCAGCAGTTTTACCGGATGCCTGACGAGCCTTCGGCGAACTATTATTTGACGAGCCCGCCGGGCACTGCAAACCCACAATTCTTAGGAATACAGTCACTTCAACTTAGCAATTCTCCATCCCATAATTTAGTAGGCTACATAACAGTTCAGAATAGTCCTAGCACTTTTGGAAATATGACGTTTTATTCTATCCCGCTTGATTCGACCACAAAGGTAGTTTCAGCTGGGGCAGCAAGAGACGCTTTGGAAAAAGACCCCGGATATTTAAATGAGAAATCTTCATTACGCAATCCACGTTTAGGTGATGAGCTGCTATACAGAATAGGAAATCAGGAAGTATACTTTATTCCAGTATATACCTCAGCTACTACAGAAGGAGGGGATATACAGCTAGGAACAATCGGTGTTGTAAGTGCTTCTATAAAGGATAGCTTTTACGTTGGTTTGGGAAATACTCCACAACAAGCATTTGAAAACTATATGCTCAAGGCAAGTGGTCTTGTACCAGAAAATCAGAGCTCTTCCTCTGTGACTGGAGCATCTACTAATGCAACTTCAAATTCAACTTTAAATTCTACTGAAGCAAGCAAGCAACAGCAGCAACAGCAGCAAAATCAACAACAATTATCATCACAAACTAATCAGACAAATATAATACCAAGCCTGGAAAAATTCATAACTTCTTCAGGCCTCACAATATTAAAGCCCACTGCAATTTCAGCACCACTGAGCTTTAAGGATGCAGATCTTACTTACCAACTATCTTCTAAAACTGCTCTGACTAACTTAGAGTCTAACATCACAAAGTTTTTGACAGAAGTAAAGTCTCCTGCAACTGGAAACTCGACAGCAGCTCCGGCTCCATCTTCGCCGTCTCGGATATTTGAATGGCAAACTAGTGATGGAAAGGTTGTGAACTTTGGAATATTCAAAGTCGTAGATGGGATAGTTGAAAATCATTATATTTCGATTCATTTAGGATAGATGGGTAAATAGGTAAACAAAGAAGGATAGAAAGATAGTGGACAATTTCATCAATGACAATTGGATAGCTCGCTTGATTGCTTACTTGTGTATCTGATGGCTTTGCTGTCCACTTTAGATCACCATTGTTTTTTAAGGTTGGTTTGTTAGGACTTTGCAATGACCCAAAAAAGCGAACAAACAATACTAATCGTGGATAATTTTTCGCCATATACAAAGGACATTGCAAATTGTGTCACGAAGCTTGGTGTAAGATTCACAGTTAAATCCAGCCATAGTCTTGCTAACGCTAATTTCAGCAATCAAGGTACCAGATTTGACTCTAAATTTGGTTCCATAACCCCAGGATTGACCGCTAATAAACCAGATTATAGTCAACCTCTGGATATCTCGATGGCCGATATCCGTAATCAGCAATTCGTAATAGATCTAGATGGTAGCAACAGTAGGAGTAGTAGCACTAGTCATGCTGATAACATTCAGAATAATGGCAGGCTTTTCATTGATAAGGTAATATTGTCAGGTAGACGAGCCAATGACCCAAAGATAAATGCAACCAATTCGCGTATAATTAAAGAATGTCTCCGGCTCGATGTTCCACTTTTGGGAATATGTTATGGTGCAGAGATCCTAGCACTGACGCTAGGAGGAACAATCAAAAGAATGCAAAGAGGTATTCAGGAAAATGTCCATATCACAGTTTCAAAAACAAGCCCTCTAATATCTAGTGATGCCAAGCCCATATTCTATGAGAGCCATAAATATTTCGTATCGAAACTGCCTAACGGCTTTGAATCTTTAGCATCCTCACATTACTGTGAGCATGAAATCTTTTCTTTTAAGAGACTATTTGGCACTCAATTCCATCCAGAAAAGAGTGGCATTGATGGCTTTAACTTAATATCTAACTTTATCGGCATCGGTATGTAAATTGCTAGACTTTTTCAAGTATGGTGTTCTTTTGTTTCATCTATAGCATTTTTTCAATCCTATGCGGAAGTTACATATTCTAATGAATACTTTATTCATTCATTGATTCATTGATTCATTCAATTTCTTATCATTTACTTCTTTATCCTTCTGGTTTTTCCCTGTCATTCATTCCTTTCTTCCTCATTGCTAGTACCTCCTCCTAGCTTGCTGTTCTTCTCTTCTGGTTTTCGACTATTCTAGCCTTACCATATCCAAACGAGTGGAATAAACGTACGAATAAACAAATGAACAAATGAACAAATGCGTGATAAATGAGAATGAATGAATGATTTTTATTTGATTAGAAATCCCATCCTATGAGTGAGTGCAATGCAATCGCAACCTGAAGATCATACTATACCCATGCCCGTAGTCGATAAGAGTGAAGAAAATATTTGCCTTCCTCTAGTCATAAACGTTGTTTCAAAATACTGGGGGGAAGAAATTCCACTAGAAGAAGCTGCTGAAATCGCTCGTAAATATCCTGGAATGAAAGGCTCGATAATGATGGAGGGAATTGAACTCGCAGAAAAACATGGATTTACTTCTCTTATTTATCGAGGCTCTATCAAAGACTTGAAGAAGAGAATAGACCAGGGCATTCCTCCGATAACTATCTTACCAGGGATACAAGAAACAGTGCAGCACGCAATTATAGTGTCTGGCTATGACAATGAAGAACGTAGAATGCTAACCTATGTGCCTGAACCTGATACCATAGGTGCAATCCCCGAGTCTAAATTCGAAAAGGACTGGGAACAAGACGACAAGTTAACACTGGTACTGGTTCCAAACGACATGAAAGACACTTTTAAAAGTGATAATTTGAAGTTCACCGCATCAAACAGGTTATGTTTTGAGGCTGAAAAACTCAGACAACTGGGAAAAACGGAAGACGCTATCGAAAAGCTGAAAAATGCAATCAAGCTTGACGATGATAACCCCCAGTCATGGTGTTTATTGGCAGGTATTTACAATGGGCTTAATTCCAATGAATCTATTTCTTGTTATGAAAAGACACTTTCGCTCAATCCAAAGT
>JAICVW010000015.1 GCA_025935105.1 Nitrososphaeraceae archaeon | reverse complement strand
TATGACTACGATTTATGCCAACATGAACCGAGACGTGCGATTCCTTCGGTTGATGGTTGAGGCAATAGCATTAAACAATATAGATCAACCTGAACCAGAACACGTCGATGCTAATACAATGGTCACGGAAGAGCACAAGAAAATTTTGAATTGGTTTCATAAATACATGGAGCACTTAATTGGAGACAAAGCGTAATAACGATGTGAGCAAACATACGCCGAAGAATCACACATATAGCATGAACACCCGCTGAGAAACGTGGAATAAAAATTGAGGGGTGAGAATGTGGTAAAAGGGGCTATTAAAGCACGCGGGGGTTATAGAAATAGAAGTGGAATCACTCTGCTTATAGGCGTCGCCAAGTGTACTAAGAAATTAATGTTTAGGATCATGACTGTTTATGATTTCATGATCCTAATCCTGATATCTTCTTTGCCTGTTAGCATACAAGATATAATTTGGACTCGACCAACTCTATAAAATTTATTTTCTTTTTTATTATCCATTTCTATAACCTCAGACAATTTCAGATATTTTTCATCCATCGTTATGAGCAGCGTTGGATTATCATCATTATACCACTCTGTTTTAAAATAATCTTGACCAAAGTCATCAATCTTAATCTGGCTTTACTATTAAAAAAAGTCCCGATTGGATGTTCAGTGGAAGAAATCGAACTACTGTAGACACAGGTGCCCACTAGATTCACCTCGACGATAGGAAATGCCGTGAATTGATACTTACGCCAATCGGTGCTGAATTTATTTCTTGTATTCACGGAGAAATCAAATCTCGACCAAAATACAAAGGACGTATTCAGCTAGATGATAGTTCCTGTGCTAAGAATGATATTGATATCATCGGGTTAATTTGGGAAGATGCCCGAGGCTGTAAAATGAATTAGGTTATGAGATTCTAAAATATCATGGTGGTCATAGTATTAACGAGTCTAGCTGATGCAAAAACATGAGTCTCTGAGTGAGGACAGGCGAAGAAAGAGAATTTTATTTGTTAATGATGATATAGATACAACCACAGTCATAAAGGAGGGTTTGAAACGGTATGGATATGAAGTAGAAACATTTGTGGATTCAAATTTGGCCTTACAGAATTTCAAAGAGGGTACATATGATTTGTTACTCCTGGATGTACTAATGAAAGGCTTGGATGGTTTTGAGCTTTACAATAAGATGAGAAAGATAGATGAGAATATCCAGATATGCTTTATATCAGCGTCAAATACTTTTTATGAAAAATACAAGCGCCTATACCCTGAAATTCAGGAGGAATGTTATATACAAAAACCACTTGGGATTAAGAACCTGGCAGGCATAATAGACAAAATTCTGAAATGATTAACAACGTTAATCATACTTGATCTTTAGCATGAATGCACCAGATTGTGTAATAATCCAGTACAGACCATATGGCTTTATTAGGCAACGGATAAAAAAACAAAAGGACTCTGACTCGATTTGATTGATCTTTAGTTGTGACATCATGCATAGATCACTTAATTCTTAGACCAACCTTTGTGATGGATGTTTATCATCTACTTTCTTTATGCTTATTTATGGTATGCTCCTTGAGTTCCTCTCTGGAATTAAATTTCTCAGTGCATGTTTCACATGAAAAACTTGCAGAAACATCAGTACTAGATTCGTCTGACTTTCCTTGAGTAGTGCCCTGACTAATAGTAGAATGTATCTCATCCTTGTTTGGTTCCCATAAAGCACATATTCCATATGGAGCTATTTGTCCTGACGATTTATCGTAAACATCTGGTCCTCCATCTGTCACTATTGCGCAATGATTTGGTTTGATAAAGTATATGCAATAGTAACAGAAGTATCCAGTATGGTGGTCAGATTGTTTAAATTCTTCCATCTCCATGTACCGTGAAGTAACTTTTGATAATTTCTTTAGTTTGGTTGCTTCTTGTGGAATGTTTTCAGTAGTAGAACCTTTTGACATTTTATCTGTTGTCATTGGACTATCTGTTCATATTTAAATCATAACACTCTATTGTAGATTATAGCAGCATGATGAGAGCGTATTGTATCTTAGTTCTTTAGGATCACTGCGGTCACTAGAGTATAGAGTAGCAGGAAATTAATAACTGATAATGATAATCCTTTTCAAATTAGGTAAAAGGGTTCGCTTTAGCTAACATTTTTAATATTGTCTATTTTGGCTATGACGTATAAATGAAAGATAAACAATATGAAGATAAACAATACATAATCGAATATGTACCATTTAGGAATTGTGGTACGCGCATTTGCAGCAGGAGATATAGATACCGATAGATATTATGTAATATTTGCTACAGCAAGTGGAGCCTTGGCAGCTATCTCAATCTATGAAGATATTTTAAAGAATGCATTAGAAACTTGACTTTGATACGAATTACGATCATAGTCATCAAGTCTCTTCTAATCCGATCCTCCATATCATAAAATTACAATCTATGACGTAACAGATGAAATTTCGGACGTCGGTGCCCTAAGAAATGATACATCCAAACTAAAGCTACAACATTAGAATGCCGTTGGAGTATGGTTGAACATACTCCACTGCCGCTTTACTTCTTTTTAGCGGCCTTTACCGGTTTCTTTGCTTTCGTTTTGGCCTTTTTAACCATTCCTAATATCAAATATGTTTTATTGATTTATAAATTTACTGAGGTAGACTAGTCGTACCCAGGTGATGAGTCGACCAACATACGCCTTGCTATTAAAGATGCACAGGTGACGTAGTTGTCAAAAATCGTATCATGTAATTTTGGTACCGTCGAATTATAACCTAGGCTACCGGGTTTGAGAAACATGGTTGGAATCTATGGCGGGGAAAACCATGGAAATTTGAACTTGTGGTAAAGACGGAAAGACTGCCAGGGCCTACCAAAGCAATAGATTGGATTTAGGCAGCTTATTATATGATTGGTCTAAATTTATTGCGTGGTACCCAAAGCTGTGAGTGTGAAAGGCTTTGTCAAATGACTTAAAGGCTGGCCAGCACAAAGGTGAGACTCCATCTAGACTGATAGATGCTAGAATCAGGGAGTTGGGTGACTGGCGGGGCGAGACACTGTCCCGGATTCGCGCCCTGATCAAGCAAGCTGACTACGACATCGTCGAGGAGTGGAAGTGGAGAGGGGTACCAGTCTGGTATCACAACGGGATGATCTGCACTGGCGAGACGTACAAGAACATCGTAAAGATTACTTTCTCCAAGGGCGCGTCTCTGAAGGACCCTTCTGGCCTCTTTAACTCGAGTCTCGAGGGCAATAAAAGACGTGCCATAGACTTTCATGAGGGTGACGTGGTCGACGAGACGGCCTTGAAGGCTCTCATTAAAGCTGCCGTGAATCTGAACATTTCAGACCAAGACTAGACGGAACGGCCATGAGCCCCGTTCCGCTGCTACGTAATCATTCAAACAATGTCTGATGGGAACGGTAATAACTAATCCAACATGCTAATCAACGAATCCAAGAAGACATCATTTCAGTGTTCTCCTTTTAGTGCAATCAAGAAGTGATTTGATAGTCTAATCACCTCATTCTAACACTAACCCGGATTGGTATCAAATCCCGTTTCATTCAGGTGGAATTATCACCTTAACAGTAAATCTAGTGTGGCGCAATAAGCGACATGAGAACCTCTGATACGGTCGCTGATCACAATCCATTACCATTGCTCCACAAGTGGGGATAATGGATGGAAATTAAGAATTGACCAAAAAGCTATAAACCGTGAACAACAGGAATTAATCATTGCCAACATGAGCCGCGCGGTAAAAAGAATCAACGAAACAAAATACATTGTTAGATCCCGAAATGGTTGCGGTGAATACGATATTTGCTCAACGGATTTAGGATGGGTTTATTCATGTTCAGATCATAAATTTCGTGGTGTAAAATGTAAACACATTTTTGCTGTAGAGATTTCCTTTGCCTTACACAAAGAGGTGGAGGTTGCGCGACTTGAACCGCTCCAAATAAATTGTTGTATATTTTGCGATTCCTCAAATATTGTAAAAGATGGTATACGACATAACAAACGTGGCGACATTCAAAAATATGAATGCAGAGAATGTGGGAAATATTTCACAATTAATTTGGGATTTGAGAAAATGCATGCAACACCCCCAATCATTACATCTTCTGCAATTATATTTCACGGGAGAATCATTCAGAAATGTCCAGAAATTCTTGAAATTACAAGACGTGAATATTAATCACAATACAGTCCATCGATGGACAAAGAAATATGTCATATTAATAAAAGCATATTTGGAAAAAATCACACCAAAGGTTTCAGATGCATGGAGAGCGGATGAATTGTATGTTAAAATAAAAGGAGATCCAAAATATCTATTTGCGTTAATGGATGACCAGACACGTTTCTGGATCGCACAACAAGTCGCAGATACAAAATATACATCAAATGTCAGACCATTGTTTGTGCAAGCAAAAGAAATCGCCCAAAAAAGACCAAACACGATGATAACCGATGGCGCGCCCAATTGTGCTGATGCATTCACCAAGGAATTCTTTATGATAGCAAATCCACGAACGCGCCATATTTCTCACATCCGTCTCCAAGGAGATCATAACAATAACAAAATGGAAAGAATGAATGGTGAGGTCAGAGATCGAGAGAAGGTAATGCGCGGGCTGAAAATACCGGATACTGAAATTCTTCCTGGTTATCAAATCTATCACAATTATTTTCGGACACATGAAGCGTTGAAAGGGAAGACACCTGCTGAAAAATGTGGAATAATAATAGAGGGAGAGAATAAATGGATCACGCTTATACAAAATGCAAAGAAGGAGCAGAACAAATGATTACGGAAGGAATAGAAGATATTGATCTCAATGGCACTGATGAGACTGACCCCTTGACAACATTAGTCGCGATAAAATGTCCTGATGGCATTGTGATGGCCAGTGATAGTCAAGCCACAGCAAGAGCCGAAAAGGCGAAGACGCTCGGCGTGACCAAAATATCCAACGTAAATAATTTCATAGCCATAGGCGGTTCCGGTGACGCTGATAATATAATATTATTTGCCGAACATCTAAGAGAGGAGCTTCCTCAGATGTCGTCGAGCGAAAGCGAATTTCGAGAAAAGATACAAAATGTCTTTTGGCGTCTACATAAAAAATACAATTTGGATTCCAGAGAATTTCTTGGCATAAATGCACACCCATTCAATCCTACGTTGCTTGTGGGAGCGAAAAACGAGGACAATAGCTTTGGGTTATATCTGTTAAAAGAGAATGGGATGGTATATCCCAAAAATGAACATATCGTAATTGGCAACGGAGGCGATCTTGCGAGATTGGTCATAAAACAGCTCAACAGAAGCATGACGGTTGCTGGTGGTTCTTTGCATAAGCTCCCAGTAGAAGATGCGATACCCTTGTCATGTTATATCATTAATGAAGTGAAAGAATCGGACAGCCAAAGTGGCGGCGAAACAAAAGTCGTATTAATAGATTTTAAAGGCGTTAAGGCATTGTCACAAGCGGAGGTGCAGAAGAATTATGATAAATTTCTGGGTATTATGACAATAGGACTAGCTCCCGTAGGGCTTTCTGCGGAAAAAATCAAGAAATTATGGCCAACAGGCTAGCCCAGGAAAGGACTCTATTCGAATAATGAGCCAACCGCGAATTGTTTGACTCGACCATAGTGCAGTCTTAGGGGGTTCTGTCCCCTTCGTGTATTATTTCTGAAATTTTTTTTGTATATGGAGATGGTAATTTTGCATCGTCAGCAATAATTTTGATCGTCAAATCTCGACCGGCAATATCATCATAGGGTATTGGTATAGTGATTGGAACGTCTCGCTTCGTCAATGGGAAATTGAAGAATACTATTTGTCTACTCTCCTCCTCCACCCCAAATAGTCTTAAGTCATCCGTGTTACCGATGTCCACATTTCGTAAAGAATTACTCGCCCATCCTGATGTAATTGGTCTGTGCCTGTATCCAACGATAGTCATATATACATGACAATTTTTTGCCTCTCCCTGCATTGCTGGAATACGATTGACTGTGAGCGAATAATCCTTGCGTGGATGGGCTAACGGCTGGGAGTACATTGTAACACCATTAAATTGTAAGGTGGGAGCATTTCTCTTTGTTTGCCACTCTTGAATACCCTTGAATATCATATATCCTGTCGTATAAACACTAAAGACTGCGATGATGTAACCTGACGCTCCAAGGGCAGCGAGTTGTTTCTGCGATAAGACTGTAATATAAACCCCTACTGCAAAGCCACCAACAAAACCTGCGATCATTAATACAGTGCTGTCCCTTAATTTTGGATACTTGTCCCAAAATACCGTGGCATTTTTCAACCATTCCATGCGACAATGAATAATAGAATCGTCTCTTAAAGTACACTGTAATTACAGGTTATAGACCATATTTCAATGCTTGTCCGACGAATTGATACAATTTCTAAAAATGCTAAGATCCGACGTTAATGGGACAGAGCCAAATTTAGGGTTCTGTTAATTTAACGGGTTCTACGAAAGACTGTTAACTGTCGGGTCATGGTCGTGGATGTTTGACGTGATCCACTTAACAAAATATTAAGACTAAATAGGGCCTTTACTCTTCAGGCAATAGAAACCAACAATTTGGGGGTAATCGCGATTGATACGAGTAGTCAGATTAAAGTTCATCCTGATGTATGGATAGTAGCTGTTAGGAATAACAGAGACTATTATAAAGGAGTATACATCAATCGTGAGTTTCAAGCGCAGTTCGAAAAGAGGACTGATTGGGTAGAAAAGTTGTATGCGGTACTATTTTATAAAACAGCAAATACCCTGCTTAAATGTAACGACAATATTGTAATAGACTATGATTTTCAGGGTTCACGCGCAGACCACATCAAGGGTTATATGAAGAACCTATTCAATTTTTTTAATCAGGGCACGGACACAGACGATCCTGATATTAAATTTCTTCCGGCTAAGGTGAGTAAAGAAGTGCGAGAGGCTCACTTCATTGCCAAAATGGCAAGGCATAAAAAAATCAGTGTTCAAAAGAATCCGCCTATAAGGAGGGAATTTGAATATTTGAGATAAAAAACCCATCCGTCCATGGGACGTGGTTCATTGCGTACTCTTCCACGCTGCACCATGGGCAATCATTTGGGCAAGGAGAGAATCGGTGATATTATTTTACAACCATTACCTTGTTTATTCTCAGACCGTCTCCGTCATCTATGAAGATCCGATTCCGTCCTCTGTTTGTATATACTTATACATCTATATATAATATTGGGAAGTTTTGATCCCCCTATTCCTTTTTAATAATAACATAGTGTTCCTTGTCTATTAATTCTACTTCATCCCCAGCTTCGAAATTAAACGTATCTCTAATAGGCTTAGGGAGAACAACGCCAACGGAATTACCCCATTTTATCAATTTAGTCTTGAATATTGCCATATATTGAATGTAGAGTAAATCCCCTTTATATGTCTATACATAATCTAAACGTATAAATATGTGTCTAAACGATGTCTAGACATGGGCATTAGCAGAGAAGAACAGGGCCAAATAATATCACAGGTAAAAGACGCAATCAAGAGAATAGACGAATTTACCTATGTCGTTAAATCGCAATCAAGTAATGGCCTATACAATATCCATTCAACAGAACTAGGATGGAAATGCGATTGCCCTGACCACGTCCATAGAGGCGTAAAGTGTAAGCACATTTTTGCAGTAGAGTTTAGCTTCACATTAAGAGAGCAAGTCAAAAAAGAAACTATCATACAGTCAATTAGCTCTGTATCATGTCGTTACTGTAACTCAGACAATATTGTCAAAAAAGCTTTAAGGAGGAACATACAAACTACTATCCAGAGATACTTGTGTAAAGAGTGTGGTAAACGCTTTTCATTTAATATTGGATTCGAGAGAATGCACGCGAGCCCACAAATGATTACTTCTGCGATGCAATTGTATTTTACCGGTGAATCGTTTCGTAATGTTCAAAAATTCTTGAAGCTACAAGGTGTGAAAATGAGTCACGTCGCAATTTACAAATGGATAGGAAAGTATGTTGGATTAATGCAGAGATATCTAGCAAAAATAACTCCAAATGTGGCAGACGCTTGGAGAGCAGACGAATTATATGTCAAGGTAAGAGGTAACCCAAAATATCTATATGCTCTCATGGATGACCGCAACAAGTAGCCGACTCCAAGTATACTTCGAACGTTAGGCCATTATTACAAAAAGGTAAAGAGTTAGTTGGTAAGAGACCAAATACTTTCATTACTGATGGCGCGCCAAATTTTCATGGAGCCTTTATCAAAGAGTTTTTTACCGTGAGTAATCCTAGGTCGAGACATATTTCTCATATTCGGTTACAAGGAGACCATAACAATAACAAAATGGAAAGGATGAATGGTGAAGTGGGAGATAGAGAGAAAGTTATGAGAGGGCTGAAGATTCCAAGCAGCGCTGTTCTACCAGGTTATCAAATTTATCATAATTATTTCAGATCGCATGAGGCGTTGAATGGCAAGACACCAGCTGAAAAATGTGGAATAATTATTGAAGGTCGGAACAAATGGAAGACCGTTATTGAGAACGCAACTAAAGTGGGTTTTAATGAAAGTCATATCCAAAGAAACGCACGAGTATCTGGATAAAAAAACACTGCAATATGTATATCGGTCAGTAGCCAGATTAATGGTTAGTAATTATGAAAATCATTACGGCGAATATTCAAACGGTAAGGATACTGCGTATGGAGAGGTGCTACGAATCATTACCGATATATTGAGCTGATCTGAGCTGCAAGTTATTCAATGTATCGTAAGTGTCGTATCGCACCCTCAGAAATACGAAGGCAACTTAGAATAGAAGCAGGATTCGGTTGCGCAATTTGTGGTAAGCCTTTACTCGAAAACGCACATATCATTCCATATCATGAAACACAAGACTTCCCTTTTGAAGACATGTTGGCGTTATGTCCATATTGTCATACGGAGGCCGATCAGGGACATTATCCTGAATGGTTTTTGAGAGAAAAAAAGAAAAACCCTTACAACAGAAATAGAATAAGCGTTCATAGCAAGTTCTTAGTGACGGGCGAAAAAATGATAGTTAATATCGGATCCTTTAAACTCATAAATACACAAAGAATCGTAACCGTAGACGATTTCGATTTGATTTCCATCAAGAGAGAGGAAGGGTTGTTTTTGTTATTGGATTTGAATTTGTTTAATAAACAAAATCAGTTTATCGCGCTAATAAATGAAAACCAGCGGTATGTCGATAGACGTTTTGTGTGGGATATCGTATATAGAGCCCAACCTCTCGTCATCAGAAATCGCCTCAGAGATATAGCACTTGATATTCAAATAAAAAATGAGGAAATATTCATAACAGGGACTCTGTACTACATGGGATTCCCAATAATAATCAAACAAAGCGGCGTAACAATAGGAGGATATCAAATCATAGGAACGACAGCGGAAAATGCGGTGATCGGTATTGATGGTCATACACACTAGGCTCATGACCCGATCGTTAACACTTGTTTTTATGACCCGTTAAATTAACAGAACCAAATTTAGCAATCTTTAATTAATTGTAATTACATGCTGGCCAATTCCTTCCAGAGATCTAATAGAAATACTTTCCGGCGCGAATTATAGTACGCTAACCACGAAAAGTTGGGGAGATTAGAGATCGCTCACGATCATGTAGAGGTGAACATGTATTGGGTATCTCGCCTGCGCCGATTTTTGAGACTGCCATCGCTTTCGACGACTTGGTTCGACGATTATGGATTTGTTGCTATTTCTGTTGGAATATAGAGCGTTTCCTTGCCTGAGCCTACTCTTTCGATTCTTAACAGCATGTGTCCTTCTTTGAGTTTTGTTACGATCAATCGGGCAGACCTTTTACCTACGTCAAAGAATTTTTGTGTACCATTACCTTCATTCGTCTCAGCCACTATAAACCTAATTTTTTCTGCTGGTTCGCCATTGTACGGTTTTACTACTTTGGTAATACCTTTTTCTAGCATGAATTTTAAATCTTTTTTCTGTCCTGGTCCAATATTGACGTACTTGTTACCTAGGATTTCGTCTATTTCATCAAAATAATTGTTTTGTTGATTTACAACAGATTCTTGATTATTTGCCAATTGCTATATTTTCACCCCCTAATTATGTATCAAATATATACTTCGCAACGACAAGCTATAAATGTTACTAATGGTGCATTTACACCATCAGGTATGACGAAATCAAGGCTGAAAACAAAAAAGAGGAAGAAGACATATGAAACGCTGAGAATTGAAACTGATGTTAAGCGACAATTAGCCTTGGCTTACCCAAAGGCCTATACGTACAGTGAATTCTTACATCAACTACTTAATAAACAGAACAGAGAATGAGAGGTGACACAAATAGTACCATAACAGAAAAAGCTATTTGAGGGAATTGTTAGATTAACCAAAGAGTGTATTACACAGAGCAAGACATTCTTAATAATGGGCAAATAAATAAGCCGCCATCGATGACATTTATTCTTGGTTTACGCTGTACTCAGAATCATCGACTGCAACGATTGTCTGTTGTTTGTTAGACCGCAGTACTTATTATCCAACTACGGATCGGTTTCCCAAATCTTGAATGAGTATCCGACAGAAGAGTTAGTGCGTGGAGCGGTAGTGGCCCTTATAGGAAGGCCTTCTTTTATCATAGCAAACGACCATTCACTAACTCCATTAGCCTGGATAATACTTATGGCAGATATTAAAGTAGAGAGTGCATGCTTACTTGCGAGTGACACATAAAGTGATTTGAATACTCTTCTCCCCTCTAATACAAGCACAGTCAATTCCGACTCTGGCGGAGGCGGGAATATCACAAGTCCATCCCTAAAATATTGTCTTAGTATCCCGTTTACCTTATAGGACCATGGTGCTATGAAAATCATACCGTCCCCTTGGACTTGTTCATAGGCAGACTCTAAGTCGTCTGCGATTGCGTTAATTAATCGTTTTTGAAATCGTTCGGTGAATCGTACGCCTCCTAGATCCCTCACAACAACTTCACCGATGGGTTGTATGGTTTTGACTTCACATTTCAATGATTGTATATCAAAATCATTTCTGCGACCATTCTTGCGCCTTCCAGGCCTTGAATTAATGGTACAACCAAACTGATTATAGTGAACTAGGAGTTGAGCAACCACTCTGTTATGCAGCAATTCGGTGATATCGCCTATTCTCAGGAGATCATTAGTTTCAGGATATTTGTCTAGGGAGGAGATTGAGCTCGCTAGTGTAATCAAATCATTGAAAAATGATATTTCTTTTCTGTCCTCCTTTATGTAGTTATCTGCGAACTTCAGTATTGAAGTATTACTCATCAATACTGCAATCTTGTTGATAACTGATTTACTT
This sequence comes from Nitrososphaeraceae archaeon, assembly GCA_025935105.1. GTDB lineage: Archaea > Thermoproteota > Nitrososphaeria > Nitrososphaerales > Nitrososphaeraceae > Nitrosopolaris. Next base: position 5,567 of record JAICVW010000015.1, on the reverse strand, counting down.
ATACTTAACCCTATAATACTAGGATCCTAAAGTATGGCGGAATATTCTGTATCATCATTCCTTCTTATAGTAAGGTATGTACAGTCACCAACCTCTTCAAGGTGTATCTCCTTAACAAACTTCAATGCCTCATTTTGAGGAGACAAGATTTTCTTTATTATTCTGGTTTTAGGGGCAGTTATATCGATTTCGGGAAGCGGTACTGAAATACCTGGGACGTCTATTGTAAATGTGTCCTCCTGATTTCCACCACTAACCTTAATTATATATTTTCCCGACGGAAGACCCATTCCACCTATTTTTACGGTAGTAGATGTTCCAAATCCATCCGGGGCCTGGCTTAAGTGGCTTTTACTCAAGGAATTTCCGCTAGGAGAAATTAATTCTATCGTATAATTGTGTGCATATCCTCCAGGAGCTAGAGCTGGAATAAGACCTTCGATTCCAATTCCGGTAAACCATCCAATTCCTGAGGTAGCATTTTGTTTGTGCCATTTTATTTGCTCCTTAATACCAGTAATTTTAAGTCGTGGTGAATCTGTAGATGTCACTGATGACATTATTTTCAGGGGCTCTCCATCCTTTTTATTTCTGTCTTTGTTAAAATTATGATGCCCCTGCAGATTACTATTTTCTGATCTAATACAAAATGCTTTAGTCCGGCGCAAATTATAGACCCCGAAAAAGATTGGGGGAGAATTGGTTCTGCGTTGATAACACCACTTGTAAAAACATCACGTCGTGACTGGAAGGATAAAAATTCATTGGATCTGTTCGGTTACATCCGTTACATTCGCTCATTTTTCGATGTAACTAGCGGCTAAAATTCCTTCAAAATTGTATATCAAATTATGATCACTATTTTCATTTCTTATAATATTATACCTAAATTAATATAATATCTATTGGTTACATAGGTTACATAGGTTTTCTAGTACGCGGCCCATAGAATCAGAATGAAGGGACGATAATCTTGTACTGTATAGATCACGAAATGGCATGCAAGAGTTTCCGTTCCAATTAGTAATAAATTACTATTGTATGGGTGGTGTAGATCAATATATTCTACGTCATAGGAATTAACTCCCTTCCAGATAGAATGGAGCCAGTATTTTGTCTATATATTTACTAATGATATAAAACGGTTTAACAATTGGTACTGTGCTATCGCTTTGTTGTCAGCTTTTGGAAAATAAGCACCACTACCAACCTTATGCTAAGTAACAATGTTATTGATAACATGTATCATTTATTGATAACATATCTTTTTGCTGTTGTGATGTCCATCATGAAGGCATAGATGCAATAACTATTCAGCTATCCAAGTGAATCTAAAAATTTGTCACTACTACATAATTTGCCTAGATAATTCAGAAATTAGATCCTAGGATATATTGTAAATATTCATATCTGAATTCCAGAGGGTCATGTAACGAGAGTAATGTTTTCTTCTTTCCCTCCTCTTGTTCCTCGGTCATACTCTCATATCTGTCTGTCAATCACACAAGCAATGATTCGGTATGACATACAAATTAATGAAAGAAACACCAACCAACAACCATTTACTTTGCTAAATACAAATTGGTGATTCGATCTGATTCCTATGGAAGGAGAACTTTCCACTCTGTTATTTTTGTATAAATTCAAAACTCATGGAAATTGAATACCTAAATATGTGAGACATAGCAAGCTCTTTTAATGCATCAAGAACATGTCTCTTTGACTAACGTAGAAATCGAGCAGCTCTACATGGCAATTAAGAAATATTTACAAGACCTTAAATTGGAAGTAATTCATGAGGATAAATTACCAAATTACTGGAGTTTGAAAGCATACAAAGGTGGCACACTCAATACAGTAACAGGGAGTGTTAGAGATGTAGAAGTGATGATTTCAGGGTTGGGCAGCAGTCATGAACTAATTTTACGCACAGGGGCGTGGGGCCGTGATATCTTTGTTCCAGGGGCAATCGCTGGTCTATTGACAGGCGGAATCGGAGCAGCAGCTGTGGCTGCAGCAGAAATTTATAGAGCTTATACATTTGAAAAGAATTTCTGGAACTGGGTAAATAACATTATAAACGAATTGAGCAAGGGGGAAGCATCTATGACTAATCCTAAGGTATTAGAACAGCCAAAGGATACAAGTACTTCGTAAAATGAGCAGAAGAAGAGGAATAAATTGTGTTTCCCCGAACTATTTCTGTCACTGAATAAATAATACGTTGATTTCCTTTGGCTTGGCCGGGGGCAGCTGCGATTCACATATAGCGTAAAAGGCACGATACAATAGGCTATTTAATAGTATTTTGTGGCCTACCTTATTAGAATTGTTGTTGATTGTGTTGCACTATATCTAGCTCCGAATCACGTTCCCACTCCATTCTTGAAATCCATCCATCATATACTAACTTAAAGCACCAAGACTTCTAAGAAGAGTTCCATTGACACTCAATGCATAAAATATATAGGATAGCACTTATTGATTGCCTTAGTATCATCCATTGTTGGGCGACCTATTTTCTTCTCGTTTTTTGATGTAAAGGGATTATTCTATCCAATAGTTCGGATTTATCATATGCAGACTCGGCTTCAGTAAGTTTGGATATCACTACGATCATAGATAAGCTAATTCGACTTAGCTATTTTATACAAACATAGTATGTCCAAAATCAACAAATATCAACTAATTTTTGGATAGGCTCTTAACTCACCGACTCAGTGATTCATTGTAGTACCGAAACTTTAAGAGCCACATTTATTAAGCAATATTTAGTTGATATGAATGGGGTGTAATTTACTCATCCTTGAATAAATCAGCTGAATTCTGGATCAAAAAACTCAATCTTCAAAAACACCCTGAGGGCGGCTATTATATAGAGATACATAGATCTGAAATTCTAGTAAACGTGTCTAGAAGTGGATCGATTCGAAATGCCTGTACATTAATATATTATTTGCTTAAGGGCGATCAATTTTCTTCATTTCACATGCTAATGTCCGATGAAGCTTGGCATTTTTATAACGGTAGCAGCTTGACATTGTATATTATAAAAGCTGATGGAAAGTTGAGTAAAGTCAAATTAGGTATGGACTTTGATGATAATGAGGTGTTACAGGCAGTTGTAAGTTCGGGTTCCTGGTTTGCAGCCTCTGTCAACGATGTTTCTTCTTACTCCCTAGTTGGATGTACAGTTTCGCCAGGGTTTGATTACCGCGACTGGAACATGACCAATGTTGAATCACTTTCAAGAATATACCCTCAACATAGAGCAGTCATAGAGAAATATACAAGGCGTACCTAACCCTGCGGAATTTGAGATTGCCATACTTACTATTCAAACCCAATAAGTCTTACAAAAACATTATGTGGCAGGTACAAAAATGAAGCACTTGAAAAGCTGAATCTATAGACATTAACATGTCGAGAATACTTGGCCAGTAAATAGTTGACCATGGGCATTTGTCAATAAGAGGATACCAAACTGTAGAACTCACAGAGATGGGTAACAGTTTTAGATACTGACACAGGTTACAGTTTTAACCCTTGATCTTATTTACGTTATGACATCTATTGAAGGAGTTGAATTCATATGAAAGAATGGCGGTTTCTGAGGCATTAAACTCGGATTTTCGCGATTTACAATCTCTAGTGCCGTCCTCTTGTTGTCTTGTTTAGGCTATCTTATGAAGAAAAATCCCACCGAGATCATAATATACACAGCCATGAGCATTATTCCTTCAAACCAGTTGCTCTTACCATCATGTGCAATTAGATTCAATATTATCGCGGCAAGAAATACAACAGCCAATTCATAAATCGTAAAAACTAAATTAAATGGCCTATCAAGAAATAGACCTGCTATCACTAGTGTAGGAACTACAAAAATAGCCACTTGGGTTCCTGATCCAGCTGCAATTCCTATTGACAAATCAAGTTTACCTCTTCGTGCAAGCATGATTGCACTACTATGTTCTGCAGCATTGCCCACTATACCTACGACGATTGCACCAACAAACATTTCACCAAACCCGAATATTTTAATTGCTTCTTCTATTGAGCTAACTAATACTTCACTAGTCAGTATAACGCCAACCACACTCATTCCTAGTAGTAGTAAAGATTTTTTCTTACTCCAGCGAGAACCATCTCTTTTAGAATATAGTTCCCGGCTTTTTATATCCCGGTAAATATTGTTATTATAATTTGTTATATTTTGTCGTTTATCCTGTTCTCTCCCCCTCAAAGGAACAGTAAATAAGTGCTTATGAGTAACAAACGTAAATATTATACTAGATATGTATACCACCAGCAGCACCACAGCAAGAATATCGCTTATGAATTGAATATTTCTTTGTTCTTCTGCTAAATTCGATCCTGATCCTGGTCCTAATACGGTAATGGATAATATTGTAGGGATTGCCAATCCAATAATAGCTAAGAATAGCATGGAGGATTGATAGCCCGTATGCTCACTATTGAAAGATTGTTCTTTCTGCTTTAGACCGCCTACAAAAAGGCTCAAACCAAAAATCAATAGTATATTGCCAATAACGGATCCTATGATAGAAGCTTTTACCAAATTTGACAATCCTGCAGATAAAGCTATTATTCCTATTATAATTTCGGCAGCATTGCCAAATGTTACATTTAACAGTGAAGCAGTTGTTGTGCCATAATGTGTTGCCAGATTTTCAGTTGAATCGCCAATTAGCCTTGCTAGTGGAATCAAAGCAATAGCTGCAAAAATGAAAGTTAGGATAATTTCAGAGTGGCTAATTTGCAATACTAATGCTACAGGTGCAAAAATAATAAGAAAATACAAAGCAATGGATTTTAGCCTAACATCGATAATGATGCAACAACTCCATTCATAACCCATATCTAAATAGATGAATATAACATTATTCCGTTCTTCCTACTTAAAGATAGTAAAAATAACTCTAATCATCGTTCTTACTTACTAGACTTCTTGCGTAATTCAAAGCTTAAAGGTATATTATTCATATATCTGGACATACTCGATACTGTGTTGATGTCATATGCCCGACTTTCTAGAAGACCATCATTATTCGAATCGTTTACTGGATAGAGAAAGCAGAATTTGATATCATTTCCAAGTAAATAGAATCAAAATATTATGAACATGAAAGAAAACGTCTTTCCAATAGGAAAAGAAAGAAAAAGAGATGCAGGTGCCGGTAGGCCATTTAAGCTGAAACTAAGAGAAAGAGAGATTTTTGATGCTTCTGGTATATTACAAACTGTACATTACCTTTACTTGATCAGGATTTCTTTTCTTTTTGACCTTGACGAGAGCAATGTTTACAGTGATATATCTATGCAAGAGTCACTTATAAAACTGTTTATCCCATTGCCAAAGAACCTGTATAAACGTATTAGAAAGCGTAGAGCTACAGATGAAGTTGAAGAGTACTTTCCAGGTTTTAAAGCATTCAGAGACTCTACCCAACAGGAAATAGATACCAAGGCCAAAGAATAAGAGAAAGAGAAAAAGCTATCACTCGGTTAAAAAGAAGAAACATACTGTCAAGACACAATACGTG
>JAICVW010000185.1 GCA_025935105.1 Nitrososphaeraceae archaeon | reverse complement strand
CTCGGAGAACACTAATACATGGAAATGTGTATCTGGGAATCATCTATTCTATGAAGAAAAACAAACAGGTAAAACCTCTCTGGAAAGGTCCACCTAGGACCTCTAGTTAACGATATATCCTCCAGAATGTTTTGTTTTTTGATAAAGATAGCAGTAGGCGTTGACCTAGTGATATAATAAACTGACAAATACAAGATATTTGTAGTGGCTATAGATTGTCAAGCTTGGGGATGAGTAGGTGGCAAAAATGTTACAGAGGAGTTAAAGATAATACTCGAAAATGACAAGATGCAATAATTCATAAGTCACTGACACACAAATAGATTAATCTTTTACAATAGATTATGATAGTTCGAACAGTTGAGGAAGATTCGGATTGGGATTACGATACTATGCAATCTACGACCGATTACAAAGAGTGCGGACATGTCAAATATGTCATCAAAAGTTTTCATCGTTGAGGAAAGTCAAACAGCATAAGCATAGTGAACATGCATACTAACAGGTAACTAACACTCACAGATTCACCCATAGCTGCGATGGGTGGATAACAGGGACCGACTCCTCTCCGAAGCTGCAATAATCTGTTTCCGTTTCTTTACTTCTAACTATATCATACTGTTTGCGAATATTTGCCCAATGAAATCATATTTCTTGGCGTCCTATTAACATCTGCTTTAATGTCTTTTATTATCTGCCATAATATTTCATGTTCTGTCTTAAATGATGTGCTAACTTGAATGGGAGTGCTTACAACCGTGACAGTAATATTTTACTTAACTAAGACCATACTTGCTCATTTTTAACTATCCTGTGCAGCTAATGCTTGTAGGGATATCAATCAGTTAAAGATACTCACCACACAGCCAATGTTATCCGTACTATGGACTTGACTGTTTCGCAGTTTAAATTAAGGAAGAATCTTTATTCCATATACTGGATGTAACTCAGTTATCCCTCCAGGCATCTCAGGCATCTCAATTAGATATCTACCAGTAACCATTACATGTTGGCCTATTTGTGGAAGTATAGGTTTGAAATTAGGGCCATTATACCCATCACAAGCACCGACATTCTCTTTACTCTTACTTGTAACCGGTGCCTGGCAAACAACTTCCATATGCATAGCCGGACCTCCAGGATATTTACTTGCAAACACCTTAGAATAACTTCCAGGTCCCAACATATTTTTGTAAGGGGGATCTAGAATTATATTGAAATTGGCATCACCATCATTGTTGAAGTAGTGTGTCCATACTACTCTACCAGTTACTGTCAAGCATTGTTTTATTACTGTAAATCTAGCTTCTTTTAGTGGAAGAATAAATTTGCTCAGCGGTGGTAAACAAGGAGTTCCCAGTTTTGCTTGGGTTTTGGAAGCATTAACAGAAGTTATTGTGAGTCTATGAGATATGGCTAGAGCTGCTGCGGAATTATTGTCGGTAGGAGGAGTTAGAGGTTCTGTTCCAGGTGGAGGTTGCACTGCAAATCCTCCTCCTGTAGTTCCAGGTTCAAATGCTCCTGGTTTGTTTGATTTTGATGTACGATGATGGGATGATGACTTCTTAGCCTGAGCTACGGTGAAAGCACCACTGGTCATGACAGCTAATGATAATGTGATAAACAATATAATTGCCCAGACCATCACAGCGTTCTTATTTAATTTCATTATACATATTTACAGATTCACTATTTATGAAGCTTTTAGTAATTGGGCTTTAAAAACCATCAACTATCAGAGTAAGGTTAGTTAGTCTGTGAACGATATTTCTCCTTTTGTGTTCACAAAAAAAGAAAATGAAACTTTAAAGAGCAGAGGTGAAGAAGTCTAGTAGCAAGTGAACAACCAGAGTTCTTTTTACATTTACAGCTGAATCACTGCATCTAGTATAGTTATCAAAGAAAGATTAGTTTCATGTGGTCAACAACGGAATTTGACTCCTCCCTACTTATAAGCCAACTAGAAAGCAAAATTTTAATAATATCAAGAAAAAGGCAGTTTCGGAGTGTGAATATGTGGGAAGTGAATGTGGGGAATATGAATAATACTTAAGGTATGTGAATGGTTACTGCTAGAACTATCTGAACTGGAACTATGATGATCGGAGCTTGAAGTATGATCCTCCGAATTAGAGCTGTGATGATCGGAGCTTGAAGTATGATGGTCATTGCTAGAACTATCTGAACTAGAGCTGCGGGGGCTATGATGGTGACTTGACTTATGGCCACCCGGGTCACTTTTATGTACTTCAGCAGAAGTGACATTAAACACCGCTGTGGTAGGTGTCAATTGATGTTGATAGCCATTTGCACTAGCATGAAGGCCAACAGTAAATGGGCCAGACGTGTAGTCCTTGTCTATTTTCCATGTATACGAGAAAATACCAGATTGATTCGTAATCCCTGTGAAATTTGTTACTGGAGTGTTTACAGAATTCATGACAGTTCCATTAACTCTTGCCCCAGCTATAGTAACGTTTGAACCATCATGAACAGTGGTTTCTATAGTCTGGTTACTTCCGCTTTTTACAGGATTCTCAAATTTGAATGAAATCAGTAGTATTTTTGGCTTACTCTCATTTGAAACATACTTGGCAGATGTACTTGAGGAAACTGGTTTGACAGTAGCAAGAGATTTGTTATTATTATTTGCAGCTATTCCTATTATGTTAACACTATGATGCTTTACAAAGTCAGGTTGTGTGTTACTAGTATCTGTATTAGGAAAGCAGGAATACTTGCCTGTTATCTTATTCTCTCCTAATTTCACTGTACCATAGCTGTGATTACCTATAAACTGCCAGGAGGTATAATCCGTAGTCCCATTAGGCCCTATAGGAGTAACTTTGTGATAAGGGAATATTGAATTAATAATAACAGATACTGTGCAATGATTACTTTCATTAGCGAAGGTAGATGTTCCTTTTATAATCAGTGAAGTTCCTACAGGTATTTGTTGACCCTTAGAAGGTGATGTAATATCTACATATGCGTATGCTATATGTTTGTTAACTACACCAATAGTAAAAATAACAAATAGTATAACTAACACTAGTAGCTTTCTCATTAGTTGCAATATGTAAGCTGGCAAATAGCAATATAAAATTTCCTCTCCCCTATTTGAAATTGAATTTCTTATGAATATCTTACACGACGATATGCTTATGATATGTAATAGATATTAAGTAGCCAGACTCATCTTGTTTATCGCGAAACTATGTCTCGGTACTTGACTGTAGGCTATATACACAGCATACATGATTACAACTCAAGAACCCTTTCTGATCAAGATGCATTTTCTCCTCCAAGTAACAATACTGGCTTGCCAACTCGGAGGTATAAGAGGTCCTCCAGGCACCACTAATGTGCTTCGTCCGTCTGGTAACAATATAAGCAACTGCCCACTTTAACCATAAATATCATGATCATTGCAAATGAGGTTGTTGCAATATATACACTCGTTGGTAATGCGGTCATTACTATTGCTGAAGCTGCGATTATACAGTTGCTTTTTTTGCATTAAGGGCTTTCAACTCTGTATTTATTTAAATTTTGTTCCAAATTAGTTCCAGATTAAGAAAAACCACATTCAAAGGCCTACTTTACAACATTAGAGTTATAAAATATTCCTTCCAGAGTGTGCGTTGATGATAAATCCAAAACTAGAATTGACAACATTTGTTGTAGTTACAATTACTTTAGCGCTTATAATTTCTCCTATTGTCAATGATTATGTCTTTGCAGTCAAGAAAAGCCGTAGTAGCGTTAAGACTTCAGGTAAGACAAGCTCCATCCAAATAAATGGTGTTAAAGTTCTCAAGGTTCATACTGTACCATCAAAAGTAACGGTTGGTAGCACATTTAGTCTTCGAGGTATAGTGATTAACAACTCTACAGCTACAATTACTTTTACTAATGGAACATGCACATCGCCACTTTCCATTACATTTAATAAAAATGTCATAAATGAACCTCAGACTTCAACGGCACCTTGCCAAGCTCAACAGGTCACTCTAAAGCCCGGGGAACAAACGCACATACTAAGTCCAAAACTATCAGGAATAGCGTACAAGGCTACATCTCCTGGGATAACCAATGCTACACTGATTTTCAAGTTTGAAGCAGCACCTACAGCTGGCAAATCATCTATTAGTGAAAATTATAATCGAGTATACACATTTAATATAATGCCACCTGGTGCCACTCTAACTTCAACTACTACTCATTCGCATAGTACTGCTCATATCACACGTTCTGCTACTAGTTCGCAGCCTGAAATAACAAAGGTCAGTTTATAAGTTACAGCTATAAAAATAAATTCTTTTGTCTTTTCTATTGCTTGCAGGCCAAGTAACAACTGAAACATAACGATGAGTAATTGCTGATTACTTTTATGTGAACATAGAACGGACCAGAATTTAATAAAAAAAACTGGAAAATCCAGCTTTTGACTTGTACAGCTATCTTAGTGGACGCTAGCATCATTTGAGGCGCTGTTTGAGCAATCGGAGTTACTGCAGAAGTTTGCTTGATCATTTCTCTGACTAATTCTGACATCATTTGAACTGTGGTCTGAGGTATGGACATCAGCATGGTTGCTTGCGTCATTATGACAGCTTGAGTGATCGCATGCGTTGAATTGTGAGTTGCGTTGATCGATGCTTATGTGGTTGTGGTGGTGATGGTGACTATGATGTTCATATGCAAATGCTGCTGGTGCGACACTTGCACCTGGAATCATCATCACTCCGATCGCTATAGCTAATCCTGCTATAACACTAATTCTATAATTTTGTTTCATTAGAAATTACTAGTTTATAAAACATATAGGTTTTAAGAATTAATCTTTGGTCTAAATTCCTTATATGAGAGTCCTATAAGAGAGTTCTATTATTCTTTCTATGGCCTACCACACCGGCGGCTCGATTCCTGACAATCGGAATTATAGTTACATCCCAAGGTGGAATGAGTAGATATCGTATGAAAAAGAGTTTCCGAATACTTAGGGGAGGATGAAATAGGAGTATAATTTGTGAATAGAATATATTCATCCACACTACGCTAGTACTAATGATGTTATTATGGTATAACACAGATGAGGGAAGATCAAAAGTCGAATTCGCCGACATCAACTAAGGCTGGTCATTTTCGACCCTCATTAGTATTAGCTCTCATAATTTCGGCACAATTCATGGTAATGATAGATTTCGCGATTGTGCAGGTTGCCTTGCCCTCAATTGGAAGAGAGTTTGATGTTTCTATTAACGGGTTGCAATGGGTAGTTACCACCTATGGTTTGACTTTAGCAGGCTTTCTGATGCTTAGCGGTCGTATGGGAGATATTTATGGTCACAAGAAGCTGTTCATAATAGGAATTCTACTGTTTTCTCTGGCCTCGTTGATAGGAGGCCTTGCTCATTCCGAGACTGCCTTGATTCTTGCAAGGGCGGTTCAAGGACTGGGTGCTGCAATAGCTTCTGCCACATGTCTATCAATTCTAGTCGCAGCCTTTCATGAAGGCAAAGAAAGAAACCGCGCCCTAAGTATTTTTGCGGCAGCGTCTGGTTCAGGTTTCGCAGCAGGAATGATCTTGGGAGGAGTAATCACAACAACGCTGGGATGGAGATGGGTGTTTGACATTAATGTGCCAATAGGTGTAGTTGCATCCTTGCTATCAATCAAATTCATTTCAAGTACCACAAGAGGGCGAACTCCTGAAAGCAAAAACAAACATCTTGACATTTTCGGGGCAGTTTCAGTAACAGCTGGACTTATATTACTTGTGCTCAGCGTTGCACAAAATATTGGTATTAGATCCATTGAAAGGCTCGAGCTTCTTTTATTATCAACAATAATCCTAGCTGCATTTCTTTTAATAGAATATCGCTCAAAGGCACCTCTCATGCCACTCAGATTTTTACGTAGAGGTTCAATCATTGGGGCAAATGCGGTGTGCTTACTTCAAGTAGGTCCGTTCGTAGGAATGACATTTATTCTGACAAATTATCTTCAGCAGTTGCGTGG
>JAICVW010000434.1 GCA_025935105.1 Nitrososphaeraceae archaeon | reverse complement strand
GCAGCATTAGCCAGGACGAACGAAATAGAAATTGGGACATCTGTAACAGCACCTATACTTAGATATCCTCCTGCTATTGTGGCCCAAGTATTTGCTACATTGGGGTACATGTTCCCTGATAGAGTATTTCTAACAGTAGGGACAGGAGAAGCAGTCAATGAGGTAACCTCTGGAAATAATTGGCCCCGTAACCTCGAAAGGTTTGAAAGACTAAAGGAAGCAATAGCCCTTATCAAAAAACTATGGACTGAAGAATGGGTTGATTTCAATGGCAAATATTATTGGGTAAAAGATTCCAAGCTGTATACTAAACCTCAGAAGCCTATACCCATGTTTGTTGCAGCGATGAAACCACTAGCAGCTAGATTGGCAGGTGAAGAAGGGGATGGTTTAGTTACAAATGAGGTTAATCCAGAAATTCTAAAGAACAAACTATTGCCCGCATTCAAAGAAGGTGTTGAGAATTCAACTAGTAGTAGCAACAACAACCAGACTAAGGACTACAACTCTAACAAAAGCAGTATTCATGCCGGCATCGTATGATCAAGATAAAGAAAAAGCACTTAAATCCATTGTTTTCTGGAAAGGCGCAATGATAAAGGCCTTTTTTGAAACAGACATTCATGATCCAAGAAAGATTCAAGAGAATGGTCAAGTGGTTGGCAATGATACAATGGAACAAATGGCTTTTGTCATATCTAATGCCGAAGAAGGCATAGAAAAGATAAAGAAATATACTGATCTAGGGATTCACTGATATAGTCTTGATTAATTCCAGTCCTGATAGAGCTAAGTTGGTAAAGCTGCTTTCAGAAGAAATCATTCCTGGGATTAGGAACACCTGATGAAAGAACCTTTAGATAGGTCAACAAATGTCATAATTAATGAAGTAAAGAATTCAACATGAATCTAGCACAAACCTAAAAGCTACAAGTGAAGGCTGTGAAGGCATTACCAGATATTAGGATAATCATTAAACCAGATATTGCCTTCTGACTAATGATTTTGGACTATTTTCTGTTCAATTCTCGCTTAGCTAAACGAAAAATTCATACTTTTAGTCCATGTTAGTTAATGGGTATATTCTATAACCTTCACTACTTTCACAACCTTCACTCAAAATACCATTTCTAGAAGTGGCAGAATTGATTGCTTGAACGACTTATATTGCACTCTAGCGGTTGAATAATTTCAATGGACAACAGACTTAACGGAATAGTCTTAATAGTTTTGTTGGCAGCCGCAACGTCTTCTCTAATCATTGCTGAAGTTAACAGTAGTATGTATCTAGCTCAGGCTAAAAAGTCACATGGTCATTCAACAACATCATCAAAATCAAGTTCTCCAGAAGAATTTGCACCTGGAACAACAGGAGGAGGATTTGCAGTGCAGCCTCCACCTGGAACAGGACCTCTGAGTACCGATACTGCTAATAATTCTGCAGCAGCTCTGGCCATAGCTCATAGACTTGCAATAACTTCTGTTAATGCTTCCAAGACACAAGCAAAACTAGGAACTCCTTGTTTACCACAACTAAGCAAATTTATCACTCCACCGTTAGAAGCTAGATTTACGGTAATAAAACAATGTGTCACAGTAACTGGTAGAGTATCATGGACGCGTTACTTTGAGAGAGATGGTGATGCTAATTTCAATGTAGTTCTAGACCCGCCATACAAGAATATGTTGGGACCTGGCAGCTATTCTCAAGTGTTTGTAAATCACTATGGAAGTCCAGCATTGCATATGGAAGTTGTTTGCCAAGCTCCAGTTACAAGTACAAGTATATTAGCTATTGGCAATTGTAAAGGATATAATGGCCCCAACTTCAAACCTGTACTTCCAAAAATAGGTCAACATGTAATGGTTACTGGAAGATATCAAATTGAGATGCCTGAGATGCCTGGAGCGATTACTGAATTACATCCTGTATATGGAATAAAAATTCTTCCCTGACTGATACTATCCTATTTCTCTGCCTTCGGCTTTTTAGTACATGACTATAGCCATCTAAACTTGTTTCCTCCTTTTGCACCCAGGTAAGGAGGAGGGAATTTCATTTCCTGGAAGTTATAATAATAAATATGTCCCTTTATAGATTCTCCCATTCGAACTCTCTTTCCGTTATCCTGTGCCACTTTCTCCAAAAGTTCAAATCCTTCATCGAATTTGTTTAGATTTATATCTGGAAATTCAGAGTCATGTTGGGGTAGTATTCCAGTATGCTCAGTCAACAAGTTTACTCTAAGCTGTATCGCAAGTTTTGAAGAGTTTATTCCTAAATCAAATTCAGTAGAAGCTTCAAATCCATCTCTGTCAGTATTTGCTGAACCAACTGTTATCCACTTATCGTCAATAATCATTATTTTTGAATGAACATAAATCTGTTTTCTTTTATTATTTACTTTAGGATCTTGTGATATAAGAGAATAATTCCTTACCCTCTCTCCATCTCCCGCTCTTCTGAGAGCAGCCAAGTTACTGTTTATATCATTAACACTTTCATAAGAGATCTTGCCAAAAATAAATCCAGGAAGATTTGGTTCCATTGGACCAATAGTTATAACCTTTAAGGTAGGCTCCTCTCTTAGCCGTTTGATAAGAATACGGGTTATAATTTTATCTTGAAATGGGAATTGATCTTCAAGGTAGATAGCATGTTTTGCTTTTCTAAGCATAGCATCGTACCATTCTCTAATACCATTCGTATGTTCGATACTATTATGGAGGCCAGCAGAAGTATCGTTACCTTTATCGTCGTAAGACTGTTTCCATGTTCGCAGAGCAATCATTTCAATCCTTTTTTCATCTTTATCATCAATAATAGCAGATGGCCGAGAGAAAGAGCGAGGCAATAAATAAGCACCAATTAAATCAGGTTTTACTAGTTCATTAACTGCCTTATCATCCTTTAAAATAGAGTGAACCCATCGTTGGTTAAAATGAAAAATAAAGTCCCAAACTATTGGGCCTTTAACCATTACATTCACATCATGCCAAGGTTGTGAACCACTATCTCTTATAACGCTATCAAAACTATGACTGGTTGTGTCCCATTTCCATTGGATAAATCTTGTCCTCCACAAAATGCTGTTTCATTATCTATAATGATAATCTTTTCATGAAAGCCGGAGGTAAGCGTAGGAGCTTTACTGTCAAGTCGAACAGAAATATACTTCTCAACTCCATGATCCTTAGCAAGTTGGTTTAAGAATTTAGCTTTTTTCTCTCTACCTTCTATCCCTCTTTTTTTGGACACTGGTAGTTTACGGACTATAAGTCTGGGCTCCCATAATATTATCTTGATATCCACTTTCTCTCTTGCTTTCTCGATCAGTAGACTTTGGAGAGTGTAATCGTTCTTAGGGCTGTCGCCTGAGCCATCGGTAGTAAGGCCATTAATGTACCCATGCTTGCGTAAGAGACAAATATCTGGATCAAGGTCGTAGTTTGCTATCCATATCGAGGATGTGGCTTCCTTCATCTTCTGGTAGGCTAAGCCCATAATTTGCTGGCCATCGATAACAAACTTTATACAAGTGCCATAAGTTCCTTGGTTAAACATATACATTCTC
>JAICVW010000012.1 GCA_025935105.1 Nitrososphaeraceae archaeon | reverse complement strand
TGTTCAAGTTTTGGATAATAATCATAATACCAATGGTAAAGGTTTCCAACAATTTTCATTGCTCTACCAATCTTATTATCCTTTAGTATTTTTGCAAGGTTGATTGCATTTTCGATTTTCTTATGAGGATCAATTCTTGTTATTACAAGAACAGTATCACAACTCCTTTCATGATCTGCGTTCGTCGAGGCAACATAACGAAAGGTCTCAATATCCACAGGAGGACTAAGGATGTGGATATTACTTTGGTCATCGTTGTTCTTGAAATTTAATCCAAGTGAATTAATTATTTCCCGGCGACTAAATTGAGAATTAGTAATCAGTGTGGAATTTCTTAACAAATTCCAGTATCCATATTTTATTATTTCAAAACACTCCTTCTTGCCTCTAAATTGAATCGTGGATTTACAAGTTGAATTATTGAGCTCTCTATAGTACTTGGCTTCTGAAAAAATATTATTCGAGGTTTCTGTCATGGCCAAATCCGTTTCTAGATATACAGAATTCTCAGAATCTATATGGTATTTAGTGGTAGGAAAGTGACAATAAGTAATAGTATTGTATTTTGAAAAAGATGGATGATAATAAGGAGCTGCGTCACCATTCGTATTTATTGTCAGATCGTAATCATAATTTTCAACATTTTCATGTGCTTGTGCTTTTTGAAGTTCCTCTAATATGTCTATAACATTAATTTTAGTTATTCTTTTCAAAACTGAAACAATTCTTTTGCCAAATGTGTTCTCTAGCTTTGATATATTGGGGCTCGTGAGTGTTGTAAGATCAATATCATCTATTCCCATTTGAAATAACGCATACATGGTCATGAGCGATACTCTTTCAGCTCCCCCACAAGGATTAAAATCTCCATGTATCACGTTAGCTTTCATATTATACATCCCCGTCCCTGTGTTGCTAAGACGTGATCCTGTCGCTATCTTGTTCACTTGGCCTTCTATTTTTTGCTCGGTCCACAAAGTATTTAGAAGTATAATGGATTACCTAAGACGTCTTTGTGGTTTATGAAATTTTTTAGTAGAATAATAAACTATTAGCTTGCGCTATTCTTATGACCTTAGGTAACTATATCGGTATGTAAATACAGAAACCGTCATAGGAATGTCTTCTAATTAGTGTTGTATCGACGAATGATTTAATTTCAAATGTTGCAAGATAAATTCCACTGTCTTTTAAAATGACATCTGCTGGATCCTCAAAATATTAGATATGAATATATTCCACCCTCAGAAAAATACATCTTCTTTTGGTGAAGTCCTACAACAGAACAATTATTATCTACCACCATCGCCATAATAATCGGTGTTCATAAATGAAAGTACTAGTCATAAGTGCCCCTAATTTACCTACTCCACCTCCCGATTATTTTCATTTTAAACTTGGATATCGAATGGAGGTTTGGAGGCGGTCGTTTGGTGGGTTTGTAAAAACTTGGTCAGCAAAAATCATGACGTTACTTTGGTGTCTGCTAGAGGGTCCTCTATAGGTCAAGATGCAGCAAGAAAATTAGGGACACCATCTAACCTAAAAGTGGTAGAAACTATAAGCCCATCTTATGAAGGAATAGTTGCCGAAGAAGCACACTATATTATGTACAAAAATTTATTGGAAAACGAATACGGAAGTGGAGATGGAATAATTTGGGACAACACATGGCATTGCTTTTCTTACCTGTCTAGTAGGAAATTTCCAAACATGAAAATCATACATACTAATCATGGTACAGTAGAATGGCAAAAAGTCCCGATAAAACAGCTGCAATTTCCCAGGTATATTGGACTATCGAGACTTCATGCCAAATACATGTCGTCCATTCTTAAGATACCGGTGAGATTTGTGCATCATGGAATACCGCTACCCCCACTAGAAAAAATAAATCTTGGTAATAATAACAGAAACGGTGATTATCTTCTCTCGATAAATAGAATAGTCAGAGAGAAAGGAATTGAAGACTCTATAGAGTTAGCTGTAAGGACACAAAACCGGATAAAAATAGCAGGTGATGACGCACACGTACCGCATCATTCGTACGTAGATATGATTAGAGAAAAATGCCAGAATAGCGATGGTTTGGCAGAATATATTGGACTGGTAGACAATAGAACAAAGATAGAATTGATCAAAAACTGCCAAGCTGTCATTGCGTGTCCAAAACCTACTTGGATCGAGGCCTTTGGGTTATATGCCATTGAAGCCAACGCTTATGGTAAACCTGTACTTGCACTAGATAACGGAGGATTGAATGATATAATTGTAAATCAAGTCAATGGTTTTCTAGCAAAAACTCCTCAAGACTTACAGCAGTACATTGAGAGAGTTTACGAATGCTCGCCAGAAGCCTGTAGAAAGAGAGTCAAAAATCTCTTTACAGATGAAATAATGACTAAGAACTATATTCAAATCTTCGAAAGTGTATTAAAAGATGAGCCAGGTTTCAAATGGTAGTAAATTAATAATGTTCACTTGCCAGCAAAACCGTTTGTCAGTCAAATGAAGGCTTTAGGAATTCGAATTCAGGGATACTATTTTACACTCTGTAGCGTTTTATAACTAGCGAAAATGTGATCTTTGTTTAATTATCCGTGTTATTAAATGGTGCAGATAAATATTTTATGTACTTCGGAATTACACCACACGCATCATAAAAGAGAATCCACTTTCAACTCAGTCTCTGATGGCTTGCAACTATAAACCACCCAATTGCGCAACTATCTATTCTTTATACTAATAAATGAAATTTACACTAGAGATTTCAAGTAATCGTTAATAGAAAGAACAAAGATAATGATACTTGGATGAGCAGGTGGATAAACTATCGAAGGTGCGACCACCAACACCACTAGAGGACAGCCAGCATGGGTAAACAGCATAATGAATGTTCATTGTGCGGTAAGCGAGGGCAACTTTTTCATTTAGTTTGCCTACTATTAAGCCATAGCCCTAATATCAAACTCCATCAAGACATTAATCTTAAAAGAATTGCTTCATATTTAGGTTGGGTGTCGGCCTGAGTTGAATTAATAATATTCAAGAATATTACAACACTTTCCATATTGATACCTAAGACTACCTTGAACTAAATTCTGACATTTGAACAAAAACTATGAAAATATTACTTGGGTGGCGGTACTGCTCTTTGATTCCAGAAATAAGATCGTTATTTGTTCAAAAGATGAGTTGGACCCCATGATGACCGTCACATCAGATCCGCTTGTTTGATTAATTTTGGCAAACATAGTCACACGAATTTTTACAGAATACATTTCCACTTTCTCAGGCTGAGGCCGAAACTGCATCTAAGTAGGCCAGACACTCATGAATAGTCTGCCTAAGATGCTTTGAGTGGAGATGAATCCAGATAATCAGCAGACTAGGTGTAGGTTCTGACCTGGGCCAAATGCAACTAAATTGAGTGCATTTTGAGTTTCCAGCCAACCACACATGATCCGCATCCTAATTCTGCCCGTTAGAGAAAAAAATCTATTCGTCGTTGAATAGTGGCAATATGAGAGCGATGTAGGAAATAATAGGGTCTAAATGATCCAAGGAGCAACTTTTCTTATATCAAGCCTTCAAAGGACGCAAACCGGTTCGGTTCCTAATATTTCTAGGAATTAGTCATTCAGGTACCAGGGGTGGGTTTGACCAAATTGATGGCCAAAATATTGTTTTTTGGTGACCAAAATGACCGAGCTGGAAGATATGCCGTAATCCATATACGTTGCCTCCGCGTATTATTGCCATTATGCGTCCAAACATCCCACAGAACTTGAGGATTACCGTGATAAGTCTGTATTTATAGGGAGAAAGCAGAAATCAAATAGCTTCAAAAACAGGCATCGGCCAAGGATCTGTTTCAAATATTGTCGCAGCATTGAAAATGGGCCTAGATGAAGCTGACGCAATAGAACTTAGAGACCTCGGGATCATGATGAAAGGGCAAATTTGAAACCTTCACAATGCGCCTCAGGTTTTAGGATAGTTCGATTGCTAAATGAGTTGGGTGATACCAAGATCACGAAATTGTGGAACTCGCATATGAGTTGCGGCCTGAGCTCAGACCTGTTGAGCCTCCAGCTGCAAATTCTGCTGGTGGTATTAGTACGGATATGAATATGAATATGAATATGAATATGAATATGAATATGAATATGAATATGAATATGTGGCCTAATTTGTTCCAAAACAAAACCTTGCAATCCAACACTACTCCTAACAATGAAGACACTCAGAAATCACAAGGTTCTCAATCAAAGCCTCCAATAAGTCCCCATCATAGAAATCAAAACCATGTACATTCTTTGTTGAATTTACAGTTTTCAAAGAATTTAGAGCTGATTTCCTCCGCAGGTCATAGAGCAGTAACAGCTCATGAGAAGGACATGAAAGAAGTAAAGGAGATGTGTGAGTATTCTAATGCTGTCAAACGAGGCAATATCCAGGCAGAGAGCCCAGTTCCTATCAAAATTCCATATCAAGACTGAGGTGAAGAAATCGCGGTCTCCAAAAGGAATTTTCTCTAAACAAATTCGAAAATAATATTAGATGCTAATTTTTTATGTTCCCAGAGTAAGAGAATACTCATCTAAATTTTCGGTTTTCAACTGGGAAGAAGAAAATGATCAAAAATTAAAATCAACCTTTAGTACATTTAGGTCAAAAAGGTATTCTGATCTCAAAATTAAGTTCGCAAATGTCACTTTGCTTGGCCAAAGTAAGTGAATAACGTAATTAATGTGTGATCTCTTCAAAGAGTGCTGCCGTATCCCAATTTGGGGTTTTATCATCAGAATATTTGTAACTAGAGCGATAAAGTAATCCTTTCTCCATTATTTCTTGTGATATCATAGCCGCAATCGGCAAAGCTCCTGTCGCACCCGGGGAGTTGTAATTCAGAACGTGTAAGGAATATTCGTTCTTTACAATTTTAGTGTCACTGACAAATTTTCCTTGCATGTCTACTAATGAAGATCTTATGCCAGCAGTTGCCCGTTGTACAAAAGAACTTGGCCTGATTTGAGGCAAGAACTTCCTAGCCTTATTTATCATAGCGGTCTTGGAAATTGAGCTTTTCAATTCACTGCTAACCAATCGCCAAAATTGTTTGTCGAATACTATCCTTCGTGCCCCAGTCCTTGATGATTCGAAAATCTTTGGAATCAAATATCTGAAATTAGTGCTCAAATTGTAGGCATAAGGTGAAAACACAGGAACTGCATTAGGACCTATTTCCCGTCTACCGTCTACACGTATGATCCAGTGTGGGTCCAGGAATGGATATTGCGGGTATTTTGGAACTGAATATATGCTCATTTTGGTCAGGTCTCGATATTCTTCTGGAGCCAACCAATACTCTCCTCTGAAATGAAGATCAGTATATTCAGTCGCTACTTTCATCCCATGCGCAATGTCAACAGCATTACCGCCGGCGGTATTTACAACATAGTTGGTCTTAATAGTCAACCCGTTACTAGTATGCAGCGTTACGACATTATTAGATGTGTCACCTTCATAGAAGTTCCTAGCTGAAATCTTCACTACCTTTGAGCCAACAAAAACATTACAACCAAATTTGCGTGCATCCTCCAAAATTTGTCTAGTGACTAGTCCGTAATCTATTGATGCATCTTTAGAGCAATAAATTCCTGCAAGACACCTAACATTGGGTTCTAATTTTTGAACCTCATCCTTTTCCAAGTATTGTAATTCATCTTTCTTTAGGCCGTTGGAGTATCCCCACTCTATGTATTTGTGCAATCTATCGAGTCCACTATCATGAGCCGCGACCTCGAGTACTCCATCCTGTTTAAAAGGTAATGACTTTAAACTACAATAATCTTTTAACATTTTGAAGCCAAGGAAAGCCGCTTTGGCAAACAGCTTTTTTCCAACTGGGTCATATAGAAACGGAGCGTGAACTTTGCCGGTGTTTCTCGAGCTAGCATGCATTGAAATATTTTC
The DNA here is from genome assembly GCA_025935105.1 of Nitrososphaeraceae archaeon. Classification (GTDB taxonomy): domain Archaea; phylum Thermoproteota; class Nitrososphaeria; order Nitrososphaerales; family Nitrososphaeraceae; genus Nitrosopolaris. The sequence continues at coordinate 13,636 of JAICVW010000012.1, read as the reverse complement.
TTCTTGTTCTAGAAGGACTACGCTGTTCATCCTAGGAGCCGAGGCACGACTTAGAAAATAAGCAATAGCAGTGCCCAATATGCCTCCACCGATGATCGCAACGCTATATTGATTGTCTGATCTCAACACATTGCCAATAAGAATTGGCATCAAGTGATATTATTTGTTTCTTAAAACATAAGTTTGATAGTAAGGAATTTTAAAATTCACTATCTCTTACAGCAATCGATCTCCCGGGAAGACATCTTGGAACAGTCTATCAACTGAGGAAAAGTTTTTTTTAAGGCCCGCACGTGAATATCATGAGCAAGCATTGGTTTAATAGCTGTGCAGGCTTAGCTGATTGCGGTATGCACGAGGTATAGTAGTCCATCAGGATTCAGTTGCAGTAGTGATCTCGCGACAATTATTGGATACGTAAAGGTATCAGTCTTGACATAATCCCTATCGAAATTTCTCACAATGACACTAACAATATTGTGAACTAGATTATGTTATTGCACTATTGCTGATGCTTATTTCAGCTCGTCCAAATACAACTTTCAGTCAAATTGAAGGCAACGGGCCTTGAAAAAATACTTCCAGGAACGGATGAGTTCAGAGCTTAAGTCGGTTTACCTTATTGGGTTGAAGATATCTACGACAGAATATCAAATTGTTCTAATGGCTTCTGTGATTACGGTGGATTTCTTTCAAAAATGCAAATTAAGCCACCAACTTTAAATTACCTACAAACTATCATGTCTACATTAAAAGATAGTTAAGGTTTATGAGAAATCCCTTCAAAAAATATCCCAATCCTTACGGGAGGACAGGCGGGTATAACAACATGCCAAGCTCTGGCGTGTCTTCTAACAAGTTGAAGATTATTGCAGGAGTCGTAACTTTTGTTGTTATTATCATTGTCATGTTTGAATCTGTTGTAGTAGTGGAGGCTGGACACAGAGGAGTGGTTTTGTATGTAGGTGCGGTAGAGAACCGTGTACTGGGAGAGGGCCTACACTTCATAATTCCATTCGCTGAACAGGTGGTACAGATGGAAGTTAGGACTCTAAAATTCGAAGCTAATGCGACTGCGGCTTCGAACGATTTACAAGAGGTACAAACTACTATAGCCTTGAATTATCATATAAGTCCAAGCCAGGCGAACGTCATATATCAGCAGTTGGGGCCGGATTATGAACAAAGGATAATTGCACCTACCATACAAGAATCAGTCAAGGCAAGTGTTGCTAAATTCAATGCTGAAGAGCTGATTACCAAAAGGGCTACAGCAAAAGCCGTCATAGCACAAACCATAGCCAACACTCTGTCTTCCAGAGATATTGTTGTGGAGACAGTTTTTATCACAGATTTTAAATTCTCACAAGCGTTTGCTAATCAAGTTGAATCAAAGGTAGTTGCATTCCAAAAATATCTAACAGAACAAAATAACCTACTGGCTATTAAGGTAATAGCCAACCAGACGGTTGTGCAGGCCCAGGCAGCAGCGAGAGCAAATGTAGCGAGAGCCACAGGAGAATCACAGGCTATTCGAATTATCACTTCGCAATTAAGGGAAAGTCCAGATTATCTGCAATGGCTTTCTATCAACAGATGGAATGGACAACTACCATACGCTCTTGGTGGGACTGGAGGAGTTCCATTTTTCCAGCTACCAGAGGTAAAGCCTGGCATAGCACAAAACCAAAATCAGACCCAAAATCAGACCCAAAATCAGACCATATCTCGATGACATCCTTTGATGCTTGATTTCAAACACAAGTGAGCCGACTAAAATCAAAGATAACAAGCTCCCAATAAGATATATTCTTGGATTGAAGTATATATTCAAGGAACAGTTTGAGCGCAAAGTAGTGGACTCATCAGAAAAGCTTCATTAATATCATTATACAGCCAAGTTAATTTCATATCGTGTCTGAATTCATCTAAATCTCTTGAGCTCCAAACAATGAGTTTTCTATTCACACTATTTCTAACTCTTTTGGATTATAGTATTAGTAGAGAAAAACTTTTGCCCACCGGGTTATGCCTCAGTATTATAACAACTACGCCTTTCCTGTTTGGGCTTAGTCTGATGATGAGAAATAGAAAGGGAGAAAAAATATATCCAAATCTGTAGGACTGGAAGTACAATATCATGCATTTATTGGAACTATGGAATTTATGATATGGGAAATGCTCCGTAGTATGCACACCCCCTATAGTTATAAAACGAACTTGCAGCTTATCCACCTGACGTGGATATCACTTTAATCGATGATATTCCAGTCTAGACTGTAGCCCGGCCTATTACACACATATCTTACAATAGCATTTAGTCAGGTGTACCATACTGTATCTGATGTGTCCAATAAATAATACTACAAGTGCATTCCAGACGAGTCTATTATAAAGCAAAAGATATGTCTTGCAGTTCTAAAGATATTAGATAGCGCGAAGGAAGTGATTAGTACAAAAAGATAACCAAAAGCGATGAAGAAAATCAGATTGATTAAAGAATCATGGAGGTAGAGATAATTGACAGGAATATATCAAGAGGGGGCCAAATGCATCAGGCTAAGAGGACTTAATTCAATAAGTATACTATATTTTGATAATCCGGTCGTACAAGTAGACGTGGAAAAGGAATGTTATTCTTGACACTCAACTCGGAAGTACATTTGATAATATTAGAATTTGATGAGGATGGGTAATTCAAGTATACTCCCGTTTTGAAATTATATGCATTCATGCAGCGACACCCGTCGCCAAATGATTAGCCCAAATCTGGGCCTGGCTTGCGAGACTGTCGCTCCACGAGAGCGGCGGAAATCCAACTGCAGCACGCGCTCGGTTGTGGACATCCAGGACGGCTTGCATATCCTGACTTGGCTGTGCGTGCGAGAGCCGCACCAACGATGAAGGCACTGCCAAAAATGCCGCCATGAGTAAAATCAAAATTATTCCTTTAGATTTTTATACATAATCTGTAATAAGTGATTTAGGATGATTGCTTATTTATTTTTCGATTATTTATTTAACTAAGTTTGCGAAGACGATCGGTATGTGCTATTGATTAGTCCAACCCGGAATTCACATACGGCTTGGAAGAGACAAGAAGGAGCTGCTATGTTCTAGCTTATGTTGCGGAAGGTTGAATTCTGTGATATACGTTCCTGTAAACTCTCAGAACTTTAACTGCATCATCTGCATGCGAGTCTCTTATCTTTCAGATGGTACAACAATCAATAACTGACTTGGACCACCTCCTTCCCTTCAATCTAACATGCCGAAAGTGTACGACTTACAGTGAATTCCTAGCGGACTATATTCACGCATGGAGCACGAACGTACCAGTCACAACTATTCTTCTTTCTTGTTTCATTTTGCTAAATCATTGCCCAAGGTGCCAAATGACAGACCTTGGTTATGTGTTTCCGCCATTGTGTACTAAGGTTCGCTCAAAGGATCAATCCAAAAGACTGCAGTTATACAGTATTACTTAGAACGAAATGTACTCACTTTTACATTCAATTACGGCAGACTGGTAATACTCGTGTTAGCCCGGATTAAGAATCTTCACATTAATGCACTAATACGTTATCGATATCAAAGTTGTATTTTCTTTTTAGTGACGATATTTCTCGAGATATGGTTTTTACAAACTTAGATTGTACCTCCTTATCACATCCAACTACTCGTTTCAAAGTGATCGGCTAGTCTCTTTCGGCTCTTCTAGTTTCTATCTGGTCCTAACCGTGATGTAGTTGCCGTATCAGCTTGATCCTTTCTTATTCGTTCTAGTTACCTGATATCTTAAGGCCTCAACGTAATCAGATACAGCTAAGTTCTGATTTTTCTATCATGAAACGTAGCCCAAGAAATTAAATTAAATCAATCTAAAGCCCCATATTATCAGGACATTCGAAGTACGTATTACGACCATACACTAAAAATAAATACTATTAGTAGAAATTGTCTTTAATGAAAAGAATTCCCTCACCTTATAGTGTATTTGGCCTAATGTTGGCTTTAATAGCTACGCTTGCTGTTTTGGTCAGCCCAATTGTTCACCTTGCGTCAGCACAGAGTAATAGTTCATTAACTGTATCAAAAGTTTCAATACCGCCCAGGCTGGTCATGCACGTTCAGGCTGGGGGAGGGAATACTACTCTCCCATATGACATATTCAATCCAAAGCTTATTCATATAAATTCAGGACAAAGCGTAAGCTGGTATAACCCAGCTAGAGTTGCAGAGCCCCATACTGTGACCTTTATAATGGACAACACAACCAAGGCTCCTCTAAGCTCACCATTCCTTGTTAAGAATACTAGTAGTTTTGCTTCCGTTCCACCTGGGTCCAATAGCGCTCCTGTGATATTACCAAATCCGAAGAATCAGTCTATGACTATGATACTAGCATCAAACTCGAGAGCCTCAAATCCTTTTGTAATGGATTCCACAGGTAAGGTCGTTCACCTACCTCCAAATCCTACATACTCAGTAAAAGGCAGTGAGAAGTTTATTAATTCCGGTTTGCTGTTTCCAAAAGGAAAAGGTCCACCAGATGCAAGCACATCCTTTACTCTGAAATTTGAAAAAGCTGGGACTTATAATTACTATTGTATTTTGCATCCATGGATGAAAGGTAAGGTCATGGTTAGCTAGGACAGACAGCCGCGTCCAAGAGGATGTAACAGCAGTATGATCTTTAAACATCCTTTTAGGACTGTGGCAGGCTAAACTGTACTTAAAACGAAAACTGCATGCCACCCTAATTTCATAACGTATATGCGGATAGGATGATTGTAAGTGCTCTTACGACGTATAGGAAATCTCGCTCAAAGCACTGAATTATCTTAAATAGTTGAAATGCCACCTATGTTATCCTGGCAATAGTCTATAGATGGTCGAAGAAAACGGATTTGACTAGGAGGGCTGTTACCAACTTGTTTAGAATTCCGATGGCAAACTACTGTGCCGGAGAAACCAAGACTCTGGGATTTAAAGAGGTGTCATGATGACATGGTTTCTTGCACCAAGGGCAATTCTTTCTATCTGAATAATTACAACCACATATATGATGCTTGATAAAGCCTCTCGAAGCTGAGGTAGACTCCTTAGTCCCACCGCAAAATGGACAGGCGGCGTTGAGTGGACCAAACGATCCCGCGCCACAGCATACTTCACATGATTTCATTTCTTCAATTCTATCTTGATGTTATTGATAACTCTTTGCTACCCTATTATTCTTATGGTTAAGTCCTATGAGTGGCCACAGCTACAAGCCTCCTTCACGAATTCACGTGGTAGTGGTGTAGGACGATAGTCGCTACTTTACTTGACACACTACAATTGGTCAACTAGAATATGCTAATTAGTCACAGCATCGTGACATGGGCTAGCCCAGCTTCAGGATAATGAATAATCTCTGTATTTTGAATTTCCTAAAAGATTGCCATTGGCATTAATGTTCATCAGTAATTGAATTCCATCACATCATACCTTAGTGATTGTTGGTGCAAAATGTCAGGTATAAAGTCTGCCAACGTGTCCTAAAAATAATGAAACGCAAAATATTCCGATCTGCATTGCATATCGTAACCTATCTTTCACATGTTAACTCTGCTTAATACTTTCGTAGACGGCTTCGTAGTACACGAATTACCATAAAAAAGCGAATTAGTAATATTTCTTAGTTCTAAATTGTCTAAATCTAAATAGTATATAATTTTCGTATAAGAATAATGATAAAAGATGAATGAAAGAAAGAAATGAAGGAAGGGGATGCTAATTTTGGATTTTTTCCGCACCTTATCTTCTATTTCTTTTTGTAGATGCTTGTTAGCTTACTTGCTTCCTTGGTTACTTTGGTTTTTTGTTCCTCTGTTTGTATTCTGTGTATCTGTCTATCTGCCTGCCTGCTAATTATTGTCCAGTACTTATGGACACATCTCAGCTGCGGCCCCAGCGGAGGCAGGTTTACAGGCTTTCAGTGAAGGTAATTTTGTTAACTTGAGTGGTGTACCTAATGTGTATGGCGTTGTTTGTACTGGTATGCTGTTTTTGCCCGTTGGTGGAATTGCGTTTGAAGGGTTGTTGTAGTTCTTAAGGCCTAATGTCTTGCCTGGTTGGCCGTCAGGACCATCTACTACAACTATAGCTGCTTGTCCTTTGAATAGTGAAGCATAGTCATGATTGACTGGAGCAAATACACCTGGAGTGTTGAACACTACGTCTATTATGGCGTCATTTGAACCACCAAGTAAGTATGTTTGTTTGCCCAATCCTTGGAGTACTTGACCAGATATTACTCTATCTAGTTGTGCTCCTACTATGTGGAAGTTTACCATTACATCACCTTCATTGAGCAAAAAGAATCTAACATGATCTCCTTGCTTGAAATGTAAAGGCATGGCTCCTTTAGTCTTGGTGACTACTGGATCGTATCCAAATGGAATGCCATTCATCCACACAAATGTTGGATCGTGGTTGAACATTGCAGTCTGATTATACTGGCCGTTCTTTGTTAGATACCATTCTGAAAAGATTAATGCTACTTCCTTTGCATTTGGACTTACGTTCTCTGTTGTTTTACTACCATTTGCAGAATATGTTGGATATTTGTAGCCTGTATACCCGTTAGCTGGATCAACTATAACACCTCCAACCATTCCAGAAAATACATGCTGGTCCATAGTAAGTACTGCAACACCTTCACAATGATACTTGAAGAATCCCGGTTGTGTAGCAATAAATGCATATGATCTCTCAAATCCTGGGTTCACAGGTCCATAGTTTGGTACTGCACTAATTATTGATGCATGCATGTCTAGACTGTGTGGGAGCGTATTGTTGGGTAAGTTTGCCAGTGTTACGTTTATGATGTCACCCTGTGTGACTCTAATTATTGGAGCTGGAACAGTTCCATTAAAAGTCAATGCATGAATTACATTGCCCTGCGGTAAAGTGAGGGTTTTTTCATCTGCTACTAATGTGACCTTATGAAGGGTATGCCCTTTGCTTGCCATAAGTTGAGCTGTGGCCATAGTTATTGGAGTGAATCCTCCAGAGTCCATAACCAATCTCATCCCATCCTGTGCGCTTTGTGGAGATGGATTCATTAGAGATGCGATTTGTGGTGTGTTAGTCGGCGCTGTTGTTGTCATAGAAATGGCTAGGCCTTTGCTTGCAGCTGGTAACAACATTAATCCCGCGACTAGGATAAACGCTGATACAGCGGTTGTAATGCGTACGTTAGACGATTTTTTCATCAATTTAGCAGTTTGTTAGTATTAGATAAATGTAACGGTAAAATGATCTATGGTTAGTATGATGTGTGGGACATTGTAGCACGAGCTGAGAACGAGGCAAATTTCGGACTGATCCGTATTAAAAATAAAATAAAATAAAGTAGAGTAAAATAAAGGATAGCAACTGAACTAAGCTGAAATGTGGTACAGCTTTACTTTAAAGGTAATGGCGCCTAAGTATCTATAACTAAAAACTAGTCACATTACAATAATGAATAACCGGACATATCAAATTCATATCGAGAATTTTAGGACACCTGCTAGCAAGTTCCTAAACAGATAATATCAGGTTGTCCAAATGCGCTCTATAGTAATCTAATTTGTCAGGATTATATTTTTGTATTATCTCGACGTTCTCCCCTCCGTTTATCCTTCTTATAGCAACCTCTCTGTGAACATAGCCTGTTACAAATTTGCACCCGCGACGCTTTGCTTCGGCGTGAAAGGCCATCCTGAGCCGTCCGCCTCCAGTCTCACCCCAATAGTCCGGCTTGACACATATAGATTCAATATATGCAGTATTTCTTTGGCCAAAGTTCTCATCATGAGTGCCATGACGAAGTGTATAATTTTCCAGATACCCACCCTTCGCATAGCCTACGACTTCACCACTCTTTGTATCTATCCTTAGGGTCACTAGAATGGTGTCGGCATCGGTTAGTGATTTACGGAATTTTTTTGGGCTGGTTCGCATAGGTGCATGTGACTCTTCATATATATCTTGAATCGATTCCATCATGCGAGTATCGATCAGATTTGTCCCTTCAACTACAGTTATCAGATTTACTTGCTTCTCTCGAATTGATCTCCTAATTTCAGTTTCTTTTGACCACGCCTGTCTAAAATTCATTACATTGTCTGAAAAATTCTGCCTGTATTCCTCAGGAATACCTTCAAACACTCGCTGAAACATTTCCTTTTCTTCTTTTAATGCGGTAAAGTACTTGACAGATTCAGTGTTTATAACTGAAGGATGCCATCCCAAAGAGTGTGCATTGCGTCGTGCCATTTCCTTAGAGTGTTCAAAACTCCCAAGACTATATCCTGCGATTCGGTCTGAGATTGAGAGGAACCATCCCAGATCTTCATAATGTTTTCGAGTCAAACTGTCGTTCTCTGGAATACCTGCAGCCAAAAAGAGCTCTTGCATTCTCTTTGAAGAGTTTTGTGCTATTTTACCTTTAAATGGATATGCAGTTCGATATATCAGAGCGATTACAATATCTACGCTTATTCCAAGATCTCGTATGAACTTGACTATTCTATGATCATTTCTTATGAACTTTTCAATAGAATCTTCATTTGGCTTATCAAATCGCTTCAGAGGATCATAGTCGTGGAAAAGAGCAGATATGAATAAAGTTACAAGATCCTTTTGACTAAAGCCTCGTCCTTGGTTATCCTGGCCTTTAGCTGCCAACAGGGTAAAGAACGTCACCTCAAGTTCATGGTCAATATTATGATAGCCATAATAGTCTGCTCCAAGCCCGTGTTTTGAAAACTCAGATACAGCATGTCTGACAATTTTGTTGACTATCTTGCGGTCTAACCCCATGCTCGAAGAAAGCTGTACAATTCTATTTCGGAGGTCTGCCTCTTCCGCAATTCCAAGATTATAACGAAGCCACCAGGGAACCAAACGGACGCGTCTACCAATTTCGAGCCACCACGGCGAAGGCTCTATTAATGGGTTTGAGTGATCAGAATTTTCTATACTTTGGCTAAGTGTTATGTGATGCTCTCGTAACTGATCCTGCCCATTGGTCTCAGGGGGTTTCGAAGTCAGCCCACATCACAATCCTAATTGAGAACAGGTGATTAATAAACGTAAAAAATGTTGTGCGTTTATGCCAGTCTATATATTTACATGATATTTAATGTAAATAATGTATTATTTATAAGAAAGTACACAATTGTTTAACGATTCCGTTTCTCAACTTGTCAGCGGTTACATGAAAGTTATATGAAGATATGTCTTGATAATAAAGATCGGTTAGTCTGGTAAGAAAAACCCAATTAGATAACGCGACTTCACAATCCAGAGAAATAACACACTATGTTTAAGGCTATCCAAAATGCAAGATCTATTGTCAATGAATATATCGCTCAAATAGCACAAATAATTGTGAAACATGAAGGAGAACAAAGTCTCTGGTCAGATGCGTTCTATTGTAGAGCTGACAGAATATAATTCTGCGGCAGTGGTGGCAAAAGCGCTTTATGAACAGGATTGTCTAGAAGAACCAAGCGTAGAGGCACTTGCCCTGTGCACATTAAGAATAATAATTGAAGAATACGCACATAACCCAGCATCATTGATCTCGTATTATAAACGAAGGAAAGAAAAGAAATTGAAATGATTTAGCTTTGGTTTATTGATAGTGTTGATTCTAGTATTATGAATAGTATCGTAAGAGAGCATTAATGCGGCTGAATACGTCCAAATTCTAGGGCTCCTCAGGACCTCCGACACATTTGTGAACTGAACTAATTTCTTTGGTAAGGATCTTCTGACCTTGACAATGTCATATGACTAAGGGCTCTCTTGGCTTGTTTGGCTTCCAATCAACTAATTTCTTTGGTAAGGATCTTCTGACCTTGACAATGTCATATGTCGTGACGTTTCTATCCCAAGTATTGTTGCGATAGAATATTTTAGGATTTTTACCACTTAATTGAGGAAATTTACACCTGCATGAGCGTTCAAGTTCGGACCTAGTAACAAAATACGCACTCTTGTCACTCACTTTTTCACATGGAATTTGCAAATTATGCTATTATGTGCATTTGCTGCCGCTACTCGATTATATATTTAATAATATTGAACTCCAAGTCTACATATGCCTATAGACCCAAAATTTCCGACGAACCACAATGTAATCGGCGTCCACAATCACGCAGATGGCCAACATTATCACTTTGTCTGGGGTCCTGGCAGTTTTTCTGATGCGTCGGAAGATGCTGACGTGAGAGAGGCTTATTACACACGACGAGAGGATCTAGTTCCAGTAGGTGTTCACGGTACTATGGTTGCAGTCGATTGGGATTCATGTATAGCTGATGGGTCCTGTTTACAGGCATGTCCAGTTAACGTATTTCAATGGTATCGGACGGAAAATGATGTACCTGCAATAGGAATGGTCAACGCTACAAGTGGCGGCACGGGAAGTAACGTCAAAGAGGAGAGACTGGATGCAACAGACAAATCAGACCCGATTAGGGAACATGAATGTATATGGTGTATGGCATGTGTCACAGTTTGTCCCCCAAAAGCTGTAAAGGTCGATCAGGAGAATATGCATTTCCACATTGTGGCCTCCGACACTTCAATAACAATGAATACTTAATGGTTGCGGCTTGGCCCGCTGATTTAGATAATTGGCTTTTCTATTTTTTAGCTTTAGTATATATGAAGTACAATTTCTCTCGCTGTTGTGCGGTTAAGCGATTTTGTCGGCTGTAATATTGTAGGTTCTGGATCAGACTATCTTGTGGCAGAAAAGAAAAATAAAAGGTATCTTATTGAAATGAAAGAGTATATGGTACGAGAGTTGAAAAAGTTTACGACTCCCTATGGTTCAGATATTTGAGCCACACATTTTTGTAGACTACATCATGAATAACAACATATTGGTGTATACTAGTTTTGTCTTGTCTCCAAATACAGAAGGCTATTGTGATATTTGCACTTTTTTAACTGCTTGTAAATATTTTTATCAAGATAGAAATCTCAATTCAGGCCAGATCAGGTTACTTTTTATCAGTGACTCTTTCTATATATTCAGAAATTTTTCTGTCGAGGATATTATAGTACCCATCAGTAATTTTTCCCTTCCCAAAAAGATATGTAATTTCCTTCCTTACCAGCTGCAAATGCAATAAACAATCTTTGGTATTGTTATTGTCAGAGAGTGCTTCATATGCTGTCTCTATGATTGCCATGTATTTATTGAGGTGTCTCCTTTGTCTATTTCTGAAAAACCAACCAACAATTATTGATACAACGGAAATAGGACCAAGGATAACTGCCAAATATTGTTCAAACGTAAGAGTTGGTTTATAATTAGCAGTTAACGTCCCACCATACTGTGAAACTCGCAGATCGAGAGGGTTACTTGAGCCAAAAGCCATATTAGACCATGAACTGAACTCATAGCCTTGTGCCGCGTCTGCATGACATTGCAGATGCGTACCGTTCCTGTAAAAAGCGAACGTGCTCTGCATAATTTGCTGCCCGTTGCATTGAATGTCTCCTGAATTAGGAGGATTAATATTGAAATTTAATCTTTCAACTATTCCATCGACCTTGCCATCAACAATCGATACTGTATCTGAGCCCGTGTTAGTAACATAAATCATGTTAGAAACATCGTTAACCGCGGCTAGACTTGCAATGAGCGGAAATCTTGCCACCAGGGGCATGCTTAGAACTGGATCATGAACTCTATATGATCCACTAAGACTAGGATTCACAGCAATTGTGGATGTAACTTTGTTCGTAGATGAGTTGATTACAGATATTGTATGTGATTGAAGATTGGTTGCATAGATTTTGTTCATTGTAGGGCTGACTGCTATTCCTACCGGATTCTCGCCGACAGGGATTGTATCAATAACATTGTTTCTAGAACCATCAACTATTGAGACACTATTGGAGGAATAATTTGTGACATAAATCTTATTCGTAGTAGGATTAACTGCTATTCCTACCGGATTCTCGCCGACAGTTAAATTAGTTATTATCTTGTTTGTAATTTCATCAATAATAGACACCGTGTTGGAGCGCATATTAGTTATGTACACCTTCTTTGTGATAGGATTTATAGCGACACCATAGGGGACTTCGCCTGTGTTGATATTAGCTTTTATCTTGTTGGTTATTCCGTCAATAACTGAAACTGTATCTGAATTGAAGTTCGTTACATATATCCAATCTGCTGAGGGATCAACAGCTATACCTACCGGTGATCCTTGAACCGTCACGTTATCTAGTTTTGTATTTGTCGAGCCATCAATAACTGAGACACTGTCAGAACCTCTATTCGTAACATACACTCTACTATTGAATGGGTTTACCGCAACAGCGTATGGAAAATTACCTACCGGAATAGTATTAGTTACGCTATTAAGACTACCACTTATTACTGATACGCTATTGGAAAATTCATTAGTCACATAAATCTTGTTGTTGACAGGATTTACAGCTATTCCCACAGGATATGTACCAACCGTGAGTGCGGATTGATTAGAGCTTGCTTGTCCTAAATTGACCAATCCAGAGAAAGTGTTGTTGGAATACGGTATTGCATTAGCATAATGAATACCTGGCATCCATGAATTCTGTCCGGTCGTAGTAACTTCAAAATTAGATTGCCCCTGTGGAAACAGTGATCTGTGCTTTAGTACTATTGTTTGAGGATTTCGCTGCATGTTGTCATAGTTTAGATATATGCTGTGAAATGCATAATTAACAAAAGAAGACCAACATGCAACGATGATAATCAGTACAAAGATGGTTATGATTATCATAAATTGCCAATTTTTGTGAGACATATCGAGCGAACGCCAGTACCTCATAGAACTATGTGTTCTATAAAAAAGATCACCCAAGGATTTATATTGACATTCTCATTATGGTTGTTGTTAAACCTTAACACGGTAACCTTTATAACACAACACTTACCCTCTGTTTATAGGAACTTCGACATGAATAGTCCCAACTGTATTCCCGAACACAACAACCTTATGAAACATCAAGTTGTTTTCACATTGTCACTTTTGGTAATACTAGTTGTCTCTTTTGATCCAGCATACTTCCTATCTGCGCATGGTCAGACAAGCTCACATACGAGATCTCATATAGGAATGAACGAACACTCAAGCGATCAGCAGCAAACGGATCAACATCATATGCACAAGCAAATGCTGGACACTAATGCCTTTAGTGATTTGAGCAGAAATACTACGTCTTCAGGAATAAAGACAGACGAAAATACCAATCGTACAGGTTAAACCCATGGGATACGCCGCTCAAAAGAGACAATAGACCTACTAAGGTGACTTGAGACATCTTCGTGTAGCATCGATTATCATTTTGGCCACGTCGTTATCAATGCCCAAAGCTTCAGCTAGATCACTTGGGTTAGAAGCTAAGAGCAGATCTAAAGTATATCCGTGATTAATTATTAGTTCCTTTAGCCCTTCAGCTATATCTAACTGATTAACGAAGGAAATTGTGGTTTGCCTCTGCTTTATATTCTGCAGAGTTATATCCTTTGCTATCAGTTTATGTCTCACGCTTTGTAAAGCCTGAGCATCCGCTCCTAATGTCATTATTT
>JAICVW010000339.1 GCA_025935105.1 Nitrososphaeraceae archaeon | reverse complement strand
TAGACATCAACACATAGGACGACAATCCTCAGTAGGAAGGAATACTCCACCTGGAAGAAAAGTCGGAAATATATCTCCAAGAAAGACTGGCCGAGGAAGATTGAAGGAACGCAAGTAGAAACAGCCTACATCTTTTATTTTCACCTCAATCGCGAATAATTATTCAGTTGCCGAGTCAAGCAAATAAAATATCCACTTCAACCATTCAACATTACCAACTCATCAGGCTTTCAGACGGTCTTTTGACTTACCCGAAAGTGAGTCTCCTGTATATTTTCTTTTTTCAGGTATTATGACACCTTGAGATCGGGCATTCACAGCTATATAGTATGAAATGGATTACAAGTCCTCCCGCGTAGTTATATTCTACATAAATTCCCGGTGTTACTTGTTTTGTCAAGTATATGTGGACAAGATATCATATCACTATAGTAGTAGTTTTGGCCTTTAGCTAATTTCTTTCATGCTTCCTAGCGCGTTCTGCAAGCAATGACCGGATTGCATTTTCAGTTGTATTATAATCTCCTTCGACGGAATAATCATGTAGAATAATGCCTTGAGAATTAGTTAAATATTCTCTTGGCCATTACATGTTTCAATATGCGTTCCAAGTACCTCGGTTACGAATGCTGTCTTATGACAACTAAAGCTTTCCAAAATTCCGAACTGCGACCTATACATCATCATAAAATGACTCCGCAAATTCAAATTCGGATGGATTGATCCTGACTATTACTAGGAATTGAGCAGCATACCTCGGGTATAAATTACTTGGATGGGCAAAGCCCTAATGCAATTAATGCAACTATATGTCCAAATCAAAGCAAGCGCCATGGGAGCGTTTGTAAGTAGCATTTATATGCCCAACAATTTGAGCGAACTCTGGTGCCTAGCGGTGTTTTAAGTTGTGTTTTTATGTTCTTTAATAGATTGCTTTTTACCAAGCTTTATGGTCTTGTTAGTACTAATTGTCGTACCAATATAATGGCTTGGTTGAGGCAACCTACATCATACTAAAAATTAACTATAAAATAAAAGTGTACTGCCCAAAGTGAGCATTCATACGTCTTCAAGATGAGTATGACTTGATGCTACCAGAATCTTTAACTTATCACAATTGGCTTATTCACATTCATGCTATAAATTATTTTTTGATCAACCATATACACCTATTTCATTTCTGATCATATCTTGCAAATTTTTCCATGAAACCTCCCTCTGGTTCCTCCTTGATTTCTCTTCCAGTAGACTTAAGAAATACATCATTTAAAGTCGGGCTTGTGTATTCAACCCACTCTGTATCAATGTATTTTAGAATCACAGGAAGATTGCGGTTTGCATCTTCTACAGATAAATAAACTAAACCATCCTCCTCATTCTGTTCTACTTTATGCACAAAGCTGAAATTTTTTAACAATTCTATATGTGGTTGTTTCTTGTGCGCTAGCCTCACCTTTATAACATCGCCTCCAATCATCTCCTTTAATCTTGACGGTGTATCGAGAACTATTATTTTGCCTTTGTCAATAATTCCAATCCTATCACAAAGCAAATCAGCTTCCTCCATGTAGTGAGTCGTCAAAATTATGGTGATCTTTTCTTCCTTTACAAGTCTCTTAATATACTCCCACATGGATTCCCTACTACTCGGATCTAATCCCAATGTAGGCTCGTCTAAAAATATTACTTTAGGTTTATGGATAAGGCCCCTTGCAATTTCTAATCTCCTCCTCATGCCACCTGAATATTTCTTAACTTGGTCATCCTTCCTTTGAGTCAATCCCACTAGATCAAGAACCTCAGCAATCCTCTTCGCTCTAGTTTGTCTGGGCACATTATAAAGCCAAGAATGGAGCATTAAATTCTCATATCCCGTCAGCATATCATCGCTACTTGGAGCCTGGAAAACAATACCAACACTACTTCTTACCTTTGCCGACTGTGTTACGATATCATAGCCATTTACGATAGCAGTTCCAGAAGTGGGTTTGAGTAACGTCGCAAGCATATGTATGGTAGTAGTTTTACCGGCTCCATTTGACCCTAATAGCCCAAAAACCTCGCTCTCATAAATTTCGAGATTCAGCCTGTCTACTGCAGTTAAGTTTGCATATTTTTTGACTAAATCACGAATTGCTATCAATCGCTCTATTGAGATCCATGCCAGCTATTATTCCTTAACATTTGGGCTAAATCAAATGAGGACCTTGTGGATATGTAAGCCTCAGGTTCACAGGATAAGACCAATAAAAATTGATTGGTAAGTCACTTGCCGATCTTAAACATCTTTGTCCCGCACACAGTACAAATCCCTTGTGTGGCTGGCTTCCCATTTTTCATCGTGACCTTTTTCTCATCCTTCATCTCCCTTTTTGATTTACACTTAACGCAATATGCTTCCATGGCAATGCAACCTTACATGCAAGATAAAACAAGGTGTATAAAATGGTTGTCATAAAACGTACCTAATATTAAACTAATCTGAGGTCAATTGGATTAATAGAGGTTAATATTATCATTGCCAGATCAACATATTCTCTGTCTATTTGTAAGTTTTATAAGAAAACTGTGTAATTACAGTAATTTGTACATTATTTGGCTTTTGAGGTATATAGTCACTGATCGTTGGTAGGAGCTAGTTTGGTTAGCAGAGAAACAATCATAGCTACTTAATATCCCTACCCGTGAAGACAGAGTTTGAAACACTTTCGGCCTATTTTAGAGCAAACTCATATCTCCTTAACCACATTTTCCCTATTGGAGAAATTGTTAACTTTATATTCTGCTCGCTAGTAACCTCTTCGATAAAACGATTATATTTTAAAAAATCAATCCATCTTAAAATGCACTTTTCATCATTGTCAAATCTCTCCGATAGCTCCTTTACTGACTGCCCTTCAGATAAGCATTTTAAAAAATAGATCGCCGCTGTCAATCCAGAGTGACGTTTAAAATTCACGGGATAGTCGTGTTTATTTTTTAGCGTAAGGATATAGACCCCTTTTGCACCGTTATAACGGCTTGCAATCCTTTGTTCAAACAGATTATGTTTTTACTTATACTTAAACCTTACATGGGAATGGAAATGATGGAGGCGGTCGTATTTACCAAATAATGGATGATATCTAACATTGAATTTCACAGATACATGTTATTTAAAATCGTTTATGATTTTGATTTTCTAATAATTATGATCAGCTGCTTCAAGATAACTTGTTTTTGAATTTTCAACTTTCATTCACCATAACGATTAGCAAACCTGTTCAACCAAAATGCACTTACGAGTAAGACAAGGCATTTAGCCTTTTTACTGTGAATAGTCTAAATTCTGTAACGGGCAGCTATCAGTATGCGTGTGAGACGGCCCTCTCGCAGTTATGTTACCAGTGTAATCGCCCGCTATTTCCAAAACGTCTTCAGAATCAGATATTTCCTTGAGCATTTCTAACGTTAACTTTTGGTTAGTAACGAATAAGGTTCCGTTCTCATAGATTGCAGGAACCATCCCTGTCTTTTCAAATATATAATTCTTAGCTGCGTCTGGGTTCACGTCTTTCTTGGTGAATACCTCAACCATATACATAGGAGTAATTTCGGGATTTCTTGCCAATCTTCTGAGTAAATCATGGATCAAATGAGGGTCTGATTTTGGAAAAGCAGTATGATATAGAGTCTGTAGGCCTGCAAACACTCTTTTAATTTCCCTAATTTGAGATCCAGATTCAGACATATAGCATCATCTTATACATAATCGAAGCAGCTGGTATATTATAATTTGCTACGTCGTCATCTTTGATGCAAGTACAATCAATTGAAGAGCTAGACTCTAGGATAATAAATCCACAAATCGCACCATAGCATATACCCACAATAGTATTTTTACCGTGGACAAGTAAATAAATGCGTATGGCTGATGGAAGTTGAAATTAAAGCTGTTAGTTTTGATATTTATTATCACTAAAACTCAGTTAAGCAATCTTGAATAGAACAGAGACGGTGCGCACTATTCAACATTAGTACCGCTGATACAGTCAGTAGCAACCATTCTTATCTCTTGGAATTTTGCCTTGCCTTGCGGAATTGTGTTTTTGCGTTGCATAGCCTGTAGCCTGTCATCCATCCGGTCTTTATGGTCCTGACACACCACTGCAATCATATACTAGACGTCTTGCGTAATTATGAAATAAAATCTCTTTATAATGGTTCAGAGCAGACCTATTCTGTTAAATTAACCTACTACAAG
>JAICVW010000283.1 GCA_025935105.1 Nitrososphaeraceae archaeon | reverse complement strand
AGACAATCTTTCAATAAATCTCTGAAGATCACGCTTCGAGAGGTCCAAATCTATCTCATCTAATTTTCTAGAGAATAAAAGCTGAAAGTTTCTATCATCGTTACGCAACTTTTGTTCTAATAGCTCATTATGCAATAGTTCACCGCATTTATGAATCTCTTTGAGTTTTGAAAATGTTTGCTTTGTTAGGATTTCAATGCCTTCATAAAATTCTTTTATTCCGCCTAGCAACACAGAGTTTAGTCTAGCAATTCTATCGCGACTATAAAATAATTGCTTAATAGTTTCTGCATGGACCTTGTCATACCTGTATACCTTGTTTAAAATGTGCCATTTTCCAAGTACAAGCGGAAGCTTATCTTGATAATTCGACGCAAGCTTTTCACAATACTCTTCAAATCCAATATTATTATAGAATAGATATTCACGATTTAAATTATAGCATACCATAATAGACAACAAGAGTGCTACACCGTATAATGATAACTCATACTTTGTCTCTCCACGATCTACATTACGGTAAATTATCAAAAGGTGTTCTAGCAAGTCTACATAATCGTTTATCTTCTGATCATATTCATAGGAGACGTCTGGTCTGGGCGGGTGATAAGGCTTCTCGTAATTAGAGGACAGTGTGTATCGTTCTAGAATATCCTTGATCTTATCTTTTCCGATAGTTCTGTGCGTTGTAAATGCCTTCTCTTTCCTCTTGAAATATGTCTGTTCGAATTTAGGTATCTGCTTCTCCATACATTGACATAATTGTTCCATTGTAACCAGACGATTCATGCCCAGACATTCTAACAAGCGTTCAGATAGGACAAAACCCGGAATTCTATTATTCCCCTCTGTGTAAGGGACATAGATTATCATCTTATTGTAATCTAACCATTTCCTAAACAACATATCCATAAATCCAAACTGGAAAAAATATCCATATCGTGGAGTATACCCCAAATAACCCTTTTGAAAGCGATCATACAACATGTTAAAGTCATTCCGATTCATTGACGTTTCCTTCATTTTATAATACCAATAAAGTGCATTCCAAAAGTCTTGGGCTGTAGGTATTGAATCTACGTAATATTCCAATCCTTTTCTCGAGAGTTTGTAGAATACTTTATCACGATCATTACTGCGAAAAGAAATGTCAGCCACTACAATTAGCTTGTTTCGTAGTAGCTTTGTGATAGCGTCAGATACGTCAGGATAATGCGAGCCAGTTATTTTTTTTGCCATTGTCTTTGACAAGGGTTTACCAGTAGCAATTTCATTAAAAATTCGTATTTGTAAGGTAGGAGTTTTTCTATTATACCATTGTGGCTTATCTGATATAGGCATTCTGTTAAATGGCCTATAAAACGCCTACATATATAGAATTCTAATTACTCTATATTAATTTAGAAAATGAAAACATTAATTGAAATAAAACGTGACGTCTGGGGCAAAGTCAGAGATTTCGCCACCGTTAAGGATCTGACTGTGAGCAATACCGTAGAACACTTACTAACAAAGGCGTTGAATTCATACGGCTACATGCTCTCGGAAGGAGCTGTAAAAAAGTGAATAAGGGTATAGCCAGTCCAGAACCCGCCAGTCAGGAGGTAACAGCAAGTGCGTGTGCTCTGGAATTTATCAGTAGGGACTGCAAGGAGGGAGGCCACAGCTTGTGTCACAATAAATGGCAAGGAATGGGATTCGAAATCGTTTGTAAATGTAAATGTGGTCATAAAAATGGGCAAAACTGGTCACTGGTTTAGCCGCCACGACCAAAGTCTTGCAATTCTCAATACGGTCCGCGTCAAGGAGCCGCATCAGAATAATGAATAATAACAATTCCTCCAATTTAACCTATACCTTAACTATAGAATCTGTCAATCACATTATGACAGATATTATTCCAGTTGATACGATTCATGAAATTGAGTGGAAATCCTACCTCTGGCCAGTGGCGCATTGAATGACGACCGAAGTACACAATACAGGGATACGTCCTGCACAACTCATCGAACTATACAAAATTGGTTTCAAATTGGTACCACTTGCTGGAGATAGTACACCTGTCATCCCATGGACTCCAATTTATGAAGATCCCAACTACTGGACTCAAGAGAGACTTATCCAAGAGGCATCAAAATTCAAGAATGGGGTAGCAACAGTGTTTGGTAAAACTCATCTTCAGGATTCTGAAGGAAACAATCTCTATCTCCATGAATTAGACATTGACAGCAAAGAAGTTTACGACAGGCTCGCCGTTATTACGGTCAAGGGCGAGGATAGATTCTTCATAGGTGAAATGTGCAAATTGACATACGTGGTCAAGACGCGGAAGAAATGTGGTGTTAGGATATTCTGGCTAAGTCACAAACAGCATCCACCTATACGAACCAAGGATTGCAAACCGGGATTTGAATCCAAATAATCCATCTAGTCTGAATGGTAAGAAAAAGTTATGTCCAGACGGTACGAGCATACCTAAAAGAGACAAATGTCCAGCTGTAACCCAACCCAACCCGTCAAGCTCTTCCACTGGTTCATCTCCTCCATCTAATCCAAGCGGTAGTCCGCCTCCATCAGGAATATCTAATAACGAGAATGGTGGTAGCAGTTCTAGTTCTAGTTCTGGCTCAGAGCACCATCGTCGATGATCATGTATACCTGTTGTTAGGGATATCAGGCATCCTGTCTATAAGTCATGACTTTTTGCTGCAACGACAGCTGGACAGTATGTCAATATTGTTATAGCCTAATTAACAACCCAAATCACTCCATTTCCGCTTCAGCCACCCATAGAAACATATCAAACCAAAGAGTCCGTACAGTCGAATATGGGCAGAGTGGAATTTCTGGCAGACAGACACAAATAAGCCTTAAACCTCATAGAATCAGTGAAAAATGGTCTTATTGTATGAATTAATCCAACAATAAGAGAAGGAATGGATCTATCAATATATTCTGTAAGAGCTAAAAATTGGAAAATATTTGGGGAATAACAACTGATTCCTTGACAGATAATAGGAACCTCAAGATTCACCACCTAGGTATGGTTAATCTAACTCAGTAAATTTATAAATCTATAAAACATATTCTATATTAAGAATGGTGAAGAAGAGCAAGACAAAAGCAAAGAAGCCGGTAAAAGCTGCCAAAAAGAAATAGAATAATTGGCAACGGAGTATGGTCAACCATACTCTATCGGTGTTATCCTTTGTGCTTTTTTAATCATGTCAATTTAGTTGGTTCACCTCTAATCTGGTAATACGCAATTAGTCATCGAATGAATCTTGCGAGTTGGTTTGCTGTATCAATGACCCAATCCAAATCTGGGCCCATTAGACCAAATATCACATGATTAACCCCCATCTCCTGCTGCAGGGTTATGCCAATCTTCATAACAATTTAGATATTTTGATTGTCTCTATTAAAGAATGTCATTTACATTTTACAAATGGCGAATCAAAACAACAGAATCCTTAATGGAATGGTCCCTACCATCTTTCATAATGAATCAAATCATCAATTGGAATCCTTTCAAACCTCTCATCAGGTTCTGATTCTTTAGGATATCCTAAAGTAATAATTCCTATTGGTTTAACATATTGTGGCAGTTTGAGTATTTCTGAAACTTTGTCATCTTCAAATGCACCTACGAATCCGGCGCCTATTCTTTCATTAACGGCAGTAAGAAGAATCAACATAGATGCAAATGCACCATCGATAATACTGTAAAATTCCCTCCCCCGTCTGCCATAACGCTTCTCAGAACGAGAAGTGTTAGAACAAACCACAATCAAAGTAGGTGCCTCTTCTACATATTCTTGATCAACGGCCACCTCTCTTAGTTTTTTCTTTATTTTTGGATTCTTTACAATAACGAATTCTTGTACCTGTGTATGACCAGCACTAGGTGCTCTATGGGCATTTCTGAGTAATTTCCTTATTATTTTTTCTGGAACCTGTTTGTTGACATCAAACTCTCTAACCATCCTTCTTTTTCTGAGAACCTGTTCGAATTCCATTCTTCTCTGAATGTAAATTCAATCCTAATAATGATTACAATGGAAGTAATCTCCTTGACATCTCTTCGTCTCAATTTCTTGGGAGTTCCGTATGTGTTGGAGCGCATTATCATTTTGATAGAGAGCAAAAGCGAACCGCTCCAGAAATCGCAGAATGGTTGAGTAAAATGGCAGACCTAGAAAAGCATTTTTGGAGCTCTGGTACGGGTTCAACAATACATGTACGGTCATTCAAAAAAGTTCAATATTTTCTTGTCCACCAAACCGATAAGCTTGTAATTTCATCTCACTTATTGCCTTATTTTCATTAATAATCTGCTTCACTTGTCATGGTTTGATAATTCCGATCTGCTTTCGACTTATGTCCGCTTTTTGATTTTCTCAATTTCGTGATTTGCTGCTGCCTTGACTTGGTTGTCCGCTAGGCTTGTTGGGTCACAAATTGTCAGTAGTTTAGGAATAGCTTCTTCGTCAAATTCGGCTAAGGCACTTATCGCCTTGAATGCCACGGATAAATCTTTGGCCATTATCGCTTGTATTCGCAATTCATCCATTTGCTTGTCGCGCTCTACTTCTGACAATCTCTACCACCCCATAAACCGCCTAATAGTACGGATGCGACGTTTACCAATTTCAAAAATGCCAATATCCAAAGACATCTCTTACATCCAGCGAGATCTATTTCCATGAAGAATGTTTTCTTTCTAACAGAAATACTCTCAGTATGTGTTTACGTTCGTTAACATTCGATAAAAATATGTTAAGGCCTATTGTATTT
>JAICVW010000055.1 GCA_025935105.1 Nitrososphaeraceae archaeon | reverse complement strand
AATGTCTGTCGCTGCATCCTAAGTTGTGTGATAAAAATTAAACGACTGACTGCAAGTGATTGTCAGTTATTCTCTTGTTTGCTTGGCATTTTTGTACCAATATTTTCTTGAGCCTTAATGTTTAGAGTGCATTAAACACTAACGATACTAACCGAGTTCAGAATGCATAAAGCTTAGTTCTACGAAGGGAATAACGCATAAAATGAGTTTGAAGATGCATAATAGTATTCCTGAGAAAATTACTAGGTATTCACGAATTTCAACAATATTCAACTACATATATTTTTGCATATGAATGTAGTTAACTTACTTTAAAGGTATTAACTTCCAGATACATGCGGAAAATGATGATGCAGATAGCAATGTTGTGTTTAATACTAATCAATGAAGTACTGTCTAATACAACGAATACAACGAAAAATTCTTACCGCCTATAAAAAATATCTCTAAACCAATGTTCAGTAAAATGTTCTCCTATCCTTCTTTGTTCCTCTATTGGCGAAAAATTGCCTAAACTTGCTATCAGAGCTTGGTTTTTTATAATTGCTCTAAATATGTCCTTATCTGTTATTATACCTGACATAGTCTTACATCAGATTGTTAAAATTTAATTGAATTTAATCCAATTGTTAGCATCAATTTCAATCTGCTATTCACAAACAAGAGATCTAATCCTTTAGATACGTCACGTTATTTGAAACAGGATTATTTTCTTTTAACTTAATCACTATTGTATTGCTTGCCCTGTTGAATATTCTCTGTCTTTTATCATTAGTAAAAATCCATCCTAAAATGAGATCAATTGGAAGTAAGAATGCTTTACCGAAACTCTCTATAACAGCAGTCTTTGCATCAATGTTTTTACCTCCAACACCTGTTGTCTTTAAACGCAAAACCTTCTTACCTATGGATTGACCACTAGTTGATTCAAAATAAGTCCAATATGCAGTGAACACGAGACTTGAAATAAGATAATTAAAGGGTCCTACATTCCGAAATGGCATATTCATGTTATTGCTGCTACTTTCAAACCATTGTGGAAATGCAATCCAAAAGGGTATAGATATGAGAGCAAATAGTATAGCAAGTCCAATGGAGACAATGATAAAATCTATCAGCCAAGCAATGAATCGATCAATCCATCTGGCTAACACTATTGTTTCAGTAGCCGTTGTTTCAGATGATGATGGTGAAGTTGTTTGTGTTATTGTTTTGGTAATGGTTTTCCTTCTATCCAGAGCCACTACTATGCCTCCTGCTACCAGAACAATAATACCAACAACAATTAGAATGGAGCCTGCTATTACTCCACTTAATGAATTAAGATTAACTTGATTATTTGCACCCACGAATGGTAGGTTGCCAACCAGTACACCAACACTTACTGGAATGCGTCCCAAATTGTAAATTGTGAGAGTATACTTTCCAGTAATATCTGGCTTAAATGTTGTAAAAAATCCCCTTGTGAATTCATTGCTTGTCATTATGATACCATTTGGATTTCGTACGGTTTCTCTTAGAGTGTTGTTTGGTATTTGTCCTACAGCAGCAGTCTCATTATTGCGTTCTATGTGTATTGCCAATGATATAGGCCGCGATGTATCTATTACCTGAGTAGATGCATTTACTGAACCACTTGGTCTGATTGAGGCTCCACTCAGGATAGTGCCTTCACGTAGTATTTTGCCTGCAAAAGGAACAGCCCATAACGCAGAGACAACTATCCCTGAAATCAGTAAAGCAGCACCTACAATTAGTGT
This sequence comes from Nitrososphaeraceae archaeon, assembly GCA_025935105.1. Taxonomy (GTDB): domain Archaea; phylum Thermoproteota; class Nitrososphaeria; order Nitrososphaerales; family Nitrososphaeraceae; genus Nitrosopolaris. Next base: position 8,337 of record JAICVW010000055.1, on the reverse strand, counting down.
TATGTAGCCTCTTTGCATTGGTAACTATACAGAGAATTCAGATGTTTTAAAGATTTAATGAATATAGGCCTAATGAGAACTGATTTTTGGAGTTCAATCAGATCATATTGGATCCTTGCATTTGCATACACAAGAAAATAATTCTATAGAAATATCTTTATTAAAAGAGTATAAAAATAACTGCTAGTGGTTGATGCTGTGTCCCATAGTGTCACCTTGTTTTGGTGTTGTGATCCTCAACCATCACTGGTGTTATGCCCATGTATTACGATAATTATTACTATTTCTTACGGTTCTTGGTGCTGTCACCTTTATGGTTACTACTTCCGCTTGATGGATTGCTGTAAATATTACACAATCTTATGCGCATGTTCTGCACATTCACAAGGAGACCCTAAACATACGCTATGTGTTCCCTCTTTACAAGTTGAAAATTCAAGGAATGCAAATACTCTTCATGTATCTTGAGATATAATAATTATGGCATTGCTGGGAATTAAATATTCGCTATCAAGAACATACACCTGAGTTCCGTGACCTCAGAGTAGATTATGGTAGCTATGCTCCCTCTGCAACCTCTGTAACTACTAACAATATGACAAACAGCAGAACGGTGTGTCCGTCACTGGAAGACAGGTAGATGATTTGAAAGGTCCAAGAAGAAACAATGGTGGCTTAAAAGGAATGGCGAGTGTAGACTTGCTAGAACGATGCTTAGGAAGCCTGTCTTGTAATGAAACGATGTAACTGCATGACTCTAAATCAACTTATTCGTTCACTCAGATGCCGACCGGCGACTCATATAAAAGTTGAATGTATTATCATATTTTTCTTGTGTGTTCTTCGAAGAGTCAGCAATAATTTTTTCATATTGCAATTTCGATAAACATTTCCCATCTGAATCGTAAATGGGCCAATTTAAAACGAATCCTCCGTATAGTGAATCTTTGTGTGGAATTTTGTCATACCAAGTAGATGCCTGCGTCGAGATGCCATTAATACTATTTATTTTCTTGGACAAATTCGGGGAAAGAGCTACTCCCACCCATTTCAGTTTGTTATGAGTATCTGCGGCGTCATTGACTGCTTCTCCTATAATTAAATGATTATTTAGGTAATATGTGCCGTGACTAATAGCCCCACGAAGCAACATTCCTAATTTCATACTTATAATGAAAGGGTGTAGTAGTAATTCGAAAGTATTGTTGATAGTAGTGTAATTAAGTTGAGAAGGGATTGTAATTATTATTGTGTCTGACAACACCCTGAAAAAATGACCTGTGTTGATGGGGCCTTGTTGTAAAACATTCATGAAGGACCTTATCACATTTTTCCACCTATTCACTATTATACTTGGTTTCACTCTCTCCGACATGACTTTCATTCCCAATACGTCAAGAAATATCACGATGCCAGCTCTAGGATGTATCCCTTCTTCCCTGATAGTTAGCCCAATTCCGTCGTGAACAATAGGGGTATTAGAGTGGTCATAAGATTGACCCCCAAACTGGATATCCTTATCAGCTGAACTATGCGCGTTTGGATCTAGGTATACTTTTATCGTATTTCCTGACAACCAGAATAAGAGATAGGGACACAAATTTTATTTGTTTGAATTGATTATCTAAGAGCTGAAACCGAAGGTACATCATATTTAATCCTTCTGAGATGTTAATGTTGTATTTGCGGCTATAGCATAGAGGTAATTCATTTCTATCCCATCATGTAATGATTTAAACTATTGGTCTTGAAAATCGACCATTCGTTTTGCATGACATTTCTATTCCATTAGTAACGATTTAAACGTAAGTAGTCAGAGACGCGTCGTTTACGGGAAATCCGTTTCTATCCCACTATGTAACGATTTAAACCACTTTCTCAGCCGGTAATAAGCCAGCCTCATAAAGGTTTCTATCCCACTATGTAACGATTTAAACCCTTCAGTATCGGTGGATCATATGTGTCAAACATGGGTTTCTATCCCACTATGTAACGATTTAAACTTTGTAATCCTTCTCGAATTTTTGTCGGCCAGTCAACTTTCTATCCCACTATGTAACGATTTAAACGTTATGTTTACGTTACATTTTGTGCATGATTTCATGATGTTTCTATCCCACTATGTAACGATTTAAACAAACATATTGCGCTCACCTAATGCGTCCCACGCTGTGTTTCTATCCCACTATGTAACGATTTAAACGCGCTACGACTTTTAACATAAACGTAACTTGTGAAAAGTTTCTATCCCACTATGTAACGATTTAAACCCCTTATATTTAGGCTCGTCATCTTATAAATATTACCACTTTTTCTATGGCTAACCTCCAATCGTGTATTCCCTTTATAAATGCGGGCCTATTACGCATTTTGATATCTAATTCAATCCGTGACTCGAACTAAACCCCTTTTCCTCATGATATAATTCACCGATTCTGTCGCGGTCTATCTTGAATATACCTCCTGCATGTAACAATCCGAGTTTTTCTATTTCTCTATCATTGACATTTATGATGTATTGTCCCATTTCATTTCTCAATTGTATAGCTTCTGTTGACTTCCTTCTTTGTTTTTTGTTGTCAACTTGCGATAAGGCTAAATATTTTTTCCAAATTTCTGTTGCCTGGTCGTCAAACTCGATAAAGATAGGCTGCTTATACATACCTTCGTCTAGTATATTAAATTCCTTTTCCATGCTTTCGTAATCTAGCTCAGATATGTATTGTAATATGTTGTCGCCTCGTTCCATAGACAAACGCCTTTTAGCTTCCAAGTAATACTCTCTAACTAGGTCTTCTGTGCCAGGCTGTAACATATGATTGGCTATCTCTATTGAAACGGGTCCATAAACATATTTTGCATGTTCAATCTTAAAGTCCCTCCTATCGTCTATTATTCTATAGACATAAAATAAAGACTCCTTGGCTTCTCTATCAAACTCTCTATTACACCTACCAGCAGCCTGAACTATACTATCAATTGGTCCGATATCTCTTATTGAAATATCAAAGTCAATATCTACACCTGCCTCTACAACTTGAGTAGTTACTAGAATTATTGACTTTACCTTGGATTTTATCTGTTGTTTAACCTTGTTAATCCTGGGTCGTCTATGTTTTGGTATTACTTGTGAACTCAAGAATCTAATGTCGTGAGTATCTGAATGTATATGGTCAAAAACTTCCTTTGCTGTGTATATAGTGTTTAATTCAATCATTATGTTCTTGTTATTGTGATAGTTGTTTGCTATTAGCTTGTTCATTTCTGAACAGAAGTCAGATAGAGTTATTTCCTGTTCGTTCCTTGGGACAAACGTCACTCTCTGAGGTAACTCTATCTTGTTATCGGCCAATTCTACTGCTTCGCCGTCTTTGAAAATAATTGGTTGTGTTGCAGTCATAAATATAAAAGTAAAATTGAATTTGTTAGCTAGAAACAACATTGCTTCACGAACCACATTCCACAACGAAAATGGAATAGATTGAACTTCGTCTAATATGACAATGGAAGACATTATGTTATCAAACCGTCTAAGTTGTGAAGTCCACCTACCAAAAATCATGCTAAAAAACTGGATAAAGGTAGTCAGAATAATCTCGGAGTTCCAACCATGGGTTAAGAATTCACTTTGGTTCGAGGTATAACCTTCCTCTTTGTCTTTAAGATACTTTGTGTTGGCCAAATGGTGATGGATTGATAATAGGTTGCTGTTCGAACCATTCTTAATGTTAAACGCTTTCTGAATTGTTTCTAATGTCTGGTCTAGAATTGAAATAAAGGGTGCAACGTAGATAATCTTTGGAGTATAACCCTTCTCTTGCTGTATCTTTTTTCTAAGATTTAGGGCTAGGTTCATTGATGTTAAAGTCTTACCTAAACCTGTCTTTGCAGTGAATGTAAATATTTTCTGAATAATATTTGGGTTCAGATTGTCTATGTAATCAAACAGTTCCATCCTTTTCTTATCCATAAACGTCTTTACCTCAAACTTTTTGACGTAGTTTCGAATTGCATCATAGTCTAATTCGGCTCTAGAAGGTCTATCAAGCTCAGCAGCGTCTAAATTATCGTTGTCAATTAAGGCTGAAAATAACATGTTGATAATGAAAAAAGGTTCTAACCCGGCATTAAATCTCTGTAATAATACTGTATTACTGGAAAAACCCGGTAGAAACACTTGCCATTTACTGAAAAAGAACTCTTTAAAGCTACCAAGTTTAAGGTCTTTGGTAGTTATATACTCCATTTCTTCTTGATTAGGTATTAAAGACTCTGCCTGTTTTGTAAATATGTTCTCAGCCTCGTATTGATCCAAACTCTTTAGATATTTTATTTTGTTCCTAATACAAGAGTGATGGCCTGCTACAACAAAAGCAGCCGCATAGGCCATATATCTCTTATTTTCATTGGTTATTACTGGATTGTTTTGTATGTTCCAAGCAGCATATAATGAGGAAAATATAGCATGTGACTTTAAGATTCCCGTGTCCCTGCTTATGGGTGGTAAGTATTGTTGGAAGTAGACTGTTGCTTTTAATATGTCATGTGTTGCTGCAATTACACGAATAGTTTCAAGTATATCTTTCTTTGGTATGGTCGTATGAACTCTGTTTAGTATTTCTTCAATAGTTTTGACTGAGTTGTTAGTTACTCGTTGAAGATGGTGTACTAGGAATCTATCATCTGGGTGTGCTAGTATTGTATAGGGAATTTGTTGACCATTTGACATATCCTAAGTATAACCGTTAAAACAGCTGGATGTTCTTCAACCACATTGCGCTATTTATACCCCAATAGTTACGATTCAAACCGACATTGGTAAGAACTTGATATATGCCCCATTATTAACTTTCTGTATGTCTTTATCACTTAGTTGCAAGCAGCCAACACTTGTATTATATAAGACACCATAAGTCCCTTGTGACCGCCTCTCATCGTCTATATGTATAGCAATATCCTCCTCACTTGCAAAACTTACACCTTTCTCTAGTTGAATCCTAGGCATTCTGTTATTAGTATATGGAATTATTGAACTTACTTTTCTATACAAACCATTCGAAACATCCTTTTCGTATTCATACTCTCCAATATACCTGAGAGAACATATGTATGAACTACCACCCAAATACGGCGTATAATAAGACTGCTTATTCCGTATATTACTAGCCAGATTGTTATTAATATCTTCGCTATTCGTATCTACGTAGATTCGATAGAAAGGATTAACCAAAAGCTCAACTGAAGCGGCCGTTGACATTGGTGCTCTCATTTTTTGTAATATAAACTGGCGGCCAGACAAATATCTATTAAGAGGACCATAAATCCAATCATGGTTTATATGCATATACTTCATGTTTATCTTTCTTACCTTGGACATTAGTTGGACAGCAATCTTACTAGACTCTAGCAAGCGTGGGAAACTTTCTCTATCTATACCTACAATTGAACCTATTAAACCCTCAACCGCACTTCTAGGAATTACTGAGAAGGTTAAGGCATTTGTGGTTGTAAAGTTCTTACGAAAAAAACCAAAAGGAGAGGCTACGTCAAACGTCACTAGTTTCTTCATGTTCCCTTTCCTCTAGTGCCCCTTCACTCCGCATTTCAACATTTGAAAAGTCTAGTCTTCTGATTGGTATCTTTGTATCTTTTGACCACTTCGTTATTATCCTATCAAACGTTGCTGTTTGGTCATAGTATCTACACACCATGACTGAATTGAATTGGTATTCAATGTCTTCGATTATGTCTTTGTTGTCATTTAGTAAGTCCAGTAGTTGGTCTATGTTTAGTGTGAGTTCGGTAATGTTTTCTAATACTCTACCATTGTTATGTTCTATTTTGGTCATTAAATCCAAGTCACCCAGATATCCATTATCTTTGTAGTTTACCTTAACCAGTAGTCTTGACTTTTGTCCAAATTTTGAAGTTGTTGCTAGATTGTCCGTTCCGTTCCACATTGCTGTAAGCATTCTGTTAACGTCTGTTTCTGTGAGATTTACGTGTCTGGCAACGTTGTTGTTTACAAAGCCGTGGTGTTGCATTAATGCATATCTTACAATCCATTTTTCACCAAATGAACCACCTTTACTTATACCAGCTTCGTCTTTTGTGTTTGGAACCAGTGAAGTCATACCTATTCTAATAATATCTGTGTCTTCATTTAGTGTGTTCAATGACTGGCCTATTCCGATTTGAATTGGTCCGATTTGTTTGAAGTTAGCCACAGCTTTTGGCTCTTTTCCATCTTTTTTGAAATCCTCTTTGCCAACTGCGAATAGTATTCCAAACAATCTCACGTTTATATGATCCGCGACTAACTCATCTTGTTTAATCTTCACTATTCTGTCTTTCTTGTTTTTACCACCTGCAACCTCTTCCTTAAAGTAGTTTTTAGCGAGTGCCGATAACCTTTGAAACCTTCTGTTGCCTCTTCTTTCTCTAATTCTTCGTCTATCTCTTGCCTTAGAAGTATAGCGTAACCAAGTACTTCTTTCAAGTATTTTCTAATTGTTCTCTTTAGTCTGAACTCTGTAACCAAAAGTCTTTTACTTTCCTGTTCATATCTAGGTTTATTCTCGTCAGGATCACCATTTGGATTGCTCATTCGGCTATCGTATATGAACAATAGTTCTGCACGTTTAGCTAGCTCTTCTTTTGATTCTACCTTCATCGTCGTCACTCCTTATTTTTCACCTCCTCATGCCTTTCTCTAGAGACTATATTCCCTCTCGCAAGAAAGTATCCAAATCCCAGTCCAGTAGTGAAAATGAAGGATACTAAATCCTTCGAAATATCACTATCTGGGTCTATTTCGATACATTTCATTGCAATATAGTTTATGATAGTGTCGTGTTTCCTGATTTTGTATGCTCCTAGTAGTCGTTTCACTTCGTGGGTAAGACTCATGACCTTCTGTAAATTAAGGTCCAGTCTGGAGAGTTTATCCCAGAAGGGAGGTGTCTTGTCATATTTCCATTCTTGTTCATGAAACAGTATCGCAACTGCGACACCAGCTGCAAATATACCCTGTTTCGTTTCTGTATTTAATATGGACTTGTGACTTATAATAAAGTCATCCAAGTTCTGTGTTTCATATGTTGATATATTCAACATTGTAAGGTTGTTTATGGTGGTTTCTTGGTTGTATGGGTGATGTTTATTTAATTCGGTGATATACTCCAACAGCATTAAGCCACTTAATGCAATCCTTCCAATAGCTGCTGTATCATTTGAATATCTTAGAGTTTGGTGAATTCTTAAGTTGATATTTTGTATCAATTGGCTTGTAGGTATTTGTTGGTCTGTGAACATTTTATTGAGTATTCCTACCACATGTGTGTCCCAACGTGGTGTAATATCCTTATAGTAGGCAACAAGTAAGGGAAATCCAATGAAGAAATTATTTTCTTTATTTATGTATTGGAATGGAAATCTAGTATCTATGTCCTGCTTTAAAGAGATTAGTTTTTTGAGCTGTGGCGGATATATATTCGGAACATAGTTAAGTAGTCTCATTATCCCAGCTGCTTTACTGTCATTGTAATAAAATAACGCGCCATACCGAAGGAATGCGTCGTCGTATCTTTGCCCATTCTCTGGAACATCGTACTTGTTAATTAACTTTAGACTACTGCATAACTCTTTGAGAGAATCTAGATAGTAAAGTCTTTTGTTATGTGACTGTAAATCATTCTTAAACTGTTCAATCACAGCAGGATTGTTAACGAATGGAATCAGCCAAAACCTAACATTAACACTACTTTTTTTCTGTTTTGTCTTTGGAATCAGTTTAGAGTTGGAAGATATTGTGTAGTTTAGTCGTTTCTCTATCAAATTGGTTCCACCTTGTAATGAAGTATAACATTCTTTGCAGACTGGAAATGACCTTGTAATATTTCCCTTATGGAAAAAATGTGTTTTATCTGAGAAGAAAAATGGCAAACTTCTTTCTGTGTATGGATAAACCTCTTGGAGTTTATTACATATATTACAAACTAGCTGCTCAGTATTTCCTTTACTACTTAATTTTCCCCTATTAAAAAGCTCAGCATAATCTGGTATTTCGCCCGGGAATTTACCATCAATAGTTATGGTGAGTAACATCTGCTCAGGAACATTACGAGTTAGGATATTGATTATATCATTAGAAATTTGTTCCCTTTTGTCTTGAATCTCTTTGAAGATATTCTTAAGTTCCTGTTGTCGTTGTTCGTTTAATGTGTCAAATAGGTTGTTTACAATCTTTCCATGTTCGAACCATAGTATCTTCTTTCGAATGAACTCAGAATGTGTGTTAATATCAGACAGTTTTTTGACTTTATCAAGCGGCAAGTT
>JAICVW010000032.1 GCA_025935105.1 Nitrososphaeraceae archaeon | reverse complement strand
TGGCCCAGCCGGAATATTTTTGGGTTTTCTATCGGACTTGGCATATTTAGCCCATAGAGCCTGGCTTACTATTTTCTGGGCATCTTCGAATCCCATATATTGTCTTTTTTGAGGGGCAATAGATCCCGTACCGAGCCAATCTCCCCAGTCCTTCCAGTTTTTACTATATTTCTTATCTGGATTGGATGGTATGTCCCTAGGTTTGTCATCTGACTTGCAATACTTAGTCTACTCTTTCAAACTTTCAGGCCAAGTCCACGAACAAATTTTCTTGCATCTTCAAATGGGAGGAATTTCATGTTGTATGAGGCGATTGCTCCTGTCCTAAGCCAATCTCCGACTCCTCTCCACTCGTTCGCATATTAGTGTTCAGGATACGCCGGTATGTCGTCTCGTTTCTTACCTGATTTACAATACTGGCTCCATTTGTCTGAATTCTTTAATTCAAGAGTATGTACGAAATTTCTTGTATCTTCAAATGACTTGTATCTCTGACCCCTAGCTACTACATTCTTGATTCCTAGCCAGTCATCAGAACCCTTCCAATATTTCTTATACACTATGTCTGGATACGCCGGTATGTCATCCGGCTTTTTCCCTGATATGCAATACTGTCTCCACCCACGACGCTTATCTCCTTTGGTAACTAGATTAGCAGTAGATGATTTGCCAATCTCCCTGAATTCTTTTGTCACATTTCCTTTTCCCTACGCAATCCTTCCACCTATCTAATTCTTCGATGTCCTTAAAATTGCTTATGTAACTACGTTACCCTAAAATGGGAACATCTCTAATTTTTGACATTAATAAGCGTTCCCTGATTATAACTTACATCATGTGAAAAGAAAGGATCGAAATGGTCAGTCGTGATATCCTGTCTGACTCCAACTAAGCACGAATCCTATTTCATGCTCTTATTCTGTTATTCATAATTTGTATGACTTGCTCATCTGAGATTTGGCCAAAGTCTTGATAATATTGTCCCACAGAACGGAATCCTGTTGAGGGTTTTGTTATGATCTCGAGTCTATCGCATTCTTGTTCTAGCAACGTGGCTGTCTCTTTGTTAGCAACAGGTAATGCTATAATGAGCCTCTTTGGCTTTCTTGGTTGATTTCTAATCCATCTTGCAGCGACAATAAGAGTCGCACCTGCAGCTGCCCTATCATCTACAAGGATAACGGTTTTATCTTTAAAATTATAATTGAGAGATGAATTCCGCCGTCTCATTTCTTGTATTTGATATGCTTTCTCTTTTTCAATGTATTCGTGGTGTAGGGACAACAATTTCACGATTTCTTCATCTATGTGTGCGGTCCCATCTTCCATGATTGCACCTGCGTGTTCTTTGTTATCAATGTCTGTTAATTTTCTTGGGATTAACTGGATATGCTGCGACAACCTAGTTAGAATTCAAGACCGAATTCAACTTAAACTATTTCAGATTTTGGCTGCTCTTCGCGGATGAAGGCACCCTGGATACAATCGCTTTAATGATCGATCTAATGATTTTTCAGTGTTTGAATCCATTGTATCCCCGGGTATATCCAAAATAACATGCAGTGATATTAGTTATACCTCGTTCAGAATTGCAGCTACTTGTAGGATCTCTAGTTCCAACAGTTGAATCTTGTTTCCCAAAATTATAACCACTCGCAAAGTCTTTTGCTGAGGTACTAGTCGCTATATTATTGCTAGTGGTCACAGCTTTTGGAATAATCAAATCACAAAGAAATTCTCCTCCTTGTAAAGCAAGGTTACTGCTACTTGGTAATGTGATCTTCATTCCTGTCTGGCCCGCTTTACCGGTTGCTGGCTTATTGGTTGACGTCTGATTGCATGAGATTAGATATCCAGCGCTAGATCTGGTATTATTGCGACTAGAGGGAACGGTAGAACTATTGCCAGCTTTTGGATTCGTGGGACTAAGGCCATTCTCATGACACTGTGGCAGAGTGACGGCCAAACCAGAACTACATTGGGGCAGGACAGGGAGCCTATTAGGTTGTTGTTGGGGAAGGGACGCAGGAGGTGATAATGCAGTAAAAGGTGTCCCCATTGTACCGCTTGAGCTCTTTCCGGATTCGACTCCAGGAGAAGTGCTAGATATAGTTGGAGGTTGTGATTCTATTGTCTCCGGAGACTTAAACCCTTTTCCATTTGCAGGCTCTTTCACAGATGGTAAGGAAGCTACCATGTTGATAGGTATAATCAAAAATAGGAATGCAACAGTAATGAGTGCAGTCAAAAAAATTCTCATTTCATCGAACTCTCCTTCAACCTTTTGTCATTATATATTGTGGATGATAATGACTTCATATGTGTTTGATCAAATCATCATCATTTTCCCTAGTTTAAGTTTTAAGAGAATCGTCGTAGGTATTCATTTACATGAATTAAAAACAAGGCACAGCAATTTAGTGCAAAGAAACAATGCGATAAGCGCTTATGATATCACAGATAATGAAATACCAAAGTCATGAATTTTTGAACTCGGCGCGCCTGGAAGAACCCAGTTTGAAGGAAACCATCCCGACTAATTGTGGTTGCGTGAAAAACTATGTCTACTGTTTACTTCAATTCTGTGCTGATAGGAAAATGACTAAACCATTTCTGCATTATAACGATCTTTCTGAATCATGCAACAAAGCATAGAATGGAATAGCTAGCGTTCATCAGTTTGACATGGACTGCTTTTGCAAACTATTCTCAATCAATGCTCCGCAATTACGAGGTAGTACGGGCTGGGCTATTTAAAGAAGTTTTAGCCACTTCCATACCGGAATAAATGTTAAGAAACTTAACATAAAAGTTATAAAAATGACGATCATGAATATTAATAGAGCTACAAAACAAGAACTTAAAGAGTCCAACGAGTCGCTATTTGACGTACTTTGTTTCTCCAGGTTGTTCTCGATACCTGAGGCCTGCCGGATCGTATTTAGTGAGTTGACCAACTTCTCAAAAGATAAGATCCTGAAATCTGGCAATACCAAATGCATACGAAGCACGTAAGTGGCAATCAGAGATATAGTAACCGATTCAATGATGGATCTAAAACTGCAATATTGGTAGCGCCAGATGCGTACGCGAGGCACCTAAGTGGCAATCAGAGATATAGCGATGGATTTAATGACGGAACACAGGCTGCGATAACAGATAGACAAAATGGAAACCAGTTTAACCCGGCTTGTGATCCAACCGGCGCGCATACAAGCGATGGACAGCATACTACCACATATTGCTCAGGATGGTCCGATGGATATACCTCTGCATGGAATGGACTAACAGAACAAACCTTAACACAAAATCAGCAGCAAGATCAAAGACAGAGTCAAACCGTTCATAATTGTATAGCATTAAGATGTGAAATAATTCAGGGCCAAGATCAGCAGAGCAACCAGGGAATTGGAGGTGGACAATAGAATGTGGATGAAAGTTGATATGAGCGTTCTTTGTGCAGTGTCCGTCCTCTATTTCCTTTACCTAGGTATCCCATTTCCAATCTATCCAGAATATTTGCAGTTTGTAGCAGTTGCGTCATTATTAGCTGCAGTAGTGATTCCATTCTCCGGAATGGTGGAAACCAAGTTTATGGAAGGAGATGATGACAATGAAATAGGTACACAAGAACCATCTGAGCAACCTGCAAAAACAATCGAGATAATCAATATCCTGGGATTTGTGTTAAGCAGATTATGGTTGAGGATGGATAAATTCCTGAATTTTTTAGGACATGCTTTTGCAAGTATCCTGGTGTCAAAGATGGGATAAATCTTAAGCATTTATGAACTTATGAATAGGTCGAGGAAAAAATGACATAACCAAACTAAGGTGACATAACCAACGAAAGACAATGTCGTTGGAGTATGGTTGACCATACCCAATTACCAACCGCTCTACTTCTTTTTGGCGGCCTTTACTGGTTTCTTTGCTTTTGTTTTGGTCTTTTTAACCATTCATAATATTAAATAGGTTTTATTGATTTATAAATTTAATGAGGTATACTAGTCGTACCCAGGTGGCGAGTTGACCAATATATGCCTTTCTATCAAAGATGCACAGGTGACGTAGTTGACAAAACTTGGGTAAATTATATCAATAGGGATTTTGCTACAATAGTAGGATTATAATTGGCGTCGAAAAAACGTTGATTATCTGCATTTTGTGTTTAAATTAGTTTGTCAGGTATGTGACAATAACGGATCACCAATGGCACTAATTTTAATCCCATTAATTTTCGTTAATGTGATTGATTGATTAATTGATTGATTTCAATTACAACAGCTTAGCGTAGCAGCTTGGAAAGATCGAAAGCATTACATGGATGCAGCGGAGGCTCCATCAACAACGACTTAACTAGTACGGTGTTTATCTAATAGCAGTGTCTAATGAATTTCTTGAAATTTCGTTCCATATCTTCGTAGATGGTAACGATAGTCGGATATACAGTCAAATTATTGAAGAAATCGGTATAATAGCTCCCAAAATCGTCAAAACCGCACATTCTCAAAGTACTAATTTTATCGATGTCTTGGCTCATTGGGATGAATCGAGAGTCGACGAAAGGATCAAAGATATAAAAAAAGTTGCTAACGTAAGTGAAGTTGCTATAGATAGAGAGAAACATGTAAACAATATTACCGAGCCACCCGTGAAGCTCGCAGATCCTTTTTCATGGGCTATTAAAAAAGATCCAATAGCCGAAATCATAATGGTGCTAGATGCCAAACATTATTCAGAAGCCATGTCTTTAACCTGTACACTCTTTCTAATTCTTGGAAAAGAAATTTTGTCCCGTCAAGCCAAAAACATGGGGATGGTATCCAGAACGACTGACTTAGACTCCGTAATCAAAGGACTTTTAGCTGAAAGGCTAATTGACGTAAACCATTCTGAGATAATCCAACAAGCTAGAAAACTACAAAAGAAATACGAAAGCGAACGAAGGGGCATAAAATCTTCATTTGATAAATCTCAAGAAGTAGAACTGACAATATCACATTCTTTGGAATGTATGAAATTTCTAAAAAATAAGTACTATAGTATAATGGATAAGAAAAAAGAAAATAATGAAGAAGTAGCCACTAGAATTCAGCTTGTTTAGACAAACTCTATTGGCAGGAAAAAGCTCTTTTGAAATTAACATCTGTTAGCAATTTAACACTCTTCAAAAATCTTCATTTAGAAGAGCTCAGGACGGGCCAACAGGGTTTAGAGTATAAGCATTTGTTCGAGGTGCGAAATAGAAGTATGATTTGGAGATAGTTGAATTTAATCCTAGTAGCCGTGAAATCCACTTGCTTTGAACATTTTCTTGTAACTTCGCTATCTAAATTGGTTAGAATGTTATTAGAAGCAACATACACTCAGGGAAATATCGCGAATAAAATCTCTAAGACAAACGGAAAGACAATTGGACAAGAGCTGCAAAGAATTAGAGTCTCGCGCGAGTCGATACATGGAGGTGTTACCAATGTGCGAACAAGTCGTGCGTGCAAGAATTGGGCTCCCAGAATTATTAGCGTTTCACACCGCTGTTCTTAAAAAGACTGAGAAGGATAATTTGTCCAGACAAGCTGCAGCATACCGTGTTATGGAAGACGTAAAATATTATGAGAAAATCGGGGGTCTGAAAAATGAAATATCCAGAATGGTTGTGCAACAATATGCAATCGGTCAAATAACGGCGCCAAGAGAAAAGGCGATAGGTACGCTGATGAGGCCCCAGGCATTAGGGGTGACAGACGCAGAAATATTGAATATTTATGAATGGCTGAACAGGATGCGCGAAGAATCTCTTTTCACCTGATAGCTTATATTCTGACTCCAATTGAGCACTATTGCAATAGATGTTAAGTGTACTCCGTTATTGGCAGTACAATCACCAAACATTGTTACCGCCTAGAATCGCTGAATTTGCGACAAAGCAACTAATCTCACGTTGCATTGGACATCAAGATTCCTAGTTGTGGGACTAGCATGTGAGCGGAGAGACAACAGCTTTACCTAGTTTCCATTCTATAATCTGCGTTTTGCGAGGGAGTCAAGACAGGCAAGTTAGATTTCTTCGCACTATCTATAAATGTCATTATTTGATCATGAATGCATGTCTTGATACATCGTCTTTAGCGGTATCTAGCAATGTTCTTAAGATGTGATCCAACTCGCCAGTTATCATAAGATAGAATTTCACAGATAGGAGTTTAAAAGTGTCGAATTTCTTTCCATACAAGTAACAACCAATTGTTGAGCAAATATGAGGCGCAATTCGTACATCATAAAAACACTGCTAGGAGACCTTTATTTTTCAGAAAACGCCTTGAATAATGGAAGAAACCTATTATTGTAAAATTCAGTCTGGTACAGCCTTATGCTACTTGCTCCACTCTTCATCAGCATCATAGCTTCTCTCAGATCTTCATACGTTGAAATAGGCCAAAACTGGCCAGTCTCAGTATCCACTATTTTCCACCTGCTATCCATGTTGACTTTGGTTATGATTGCCAGATACTTGATTAATCGTCCTGATACAGTCATTAACCAAACTTCGTGATCTTTACCCGTAGGCATAGCTGATCTAACTGATTCTTCAAATGATACTCTGACGCCAGTTTGTCTTTGTTGCAGAAATTTACTATGTCGTTTTATCTTGGCAACTAGAACTGCCACTATGTGCTTACACTTTTCCTTATCCTGTTGAAATAAACCTAGATTATGTTCATACTCTATTGGTAATAGACAATGACTTGAGATAATTGCATCGCTGGCGTGCTTAATTTTTTCTTTGCAGGTGTTTGGTGTTACATTGATCAGTCGTCTTGTCTTCTCTTCATGGCGTAATGTTCTTGTTTCGTCAATAGTTCTAGAAGTGAATATGCAAGGTGTCCCATGCAATATATTTATTCTATTGATTATTTTACCAGTAGTCGTTTTTTCAACAAATTCATATTCTTGATCTCTTGTCGTGTCCTGTGATATTATACTCATCAGGGCTTCAAGAAACCCATCTTGTGGAGTATCTAATGCAAGGAGGATCTCGTTTTCAAGATTTATCCAGTTCAGAGCATTATCTCGTATCTCTTCAATCCTGGAATTGATTTGAGAGATTTCGTTTCGCCATTTCTTTAATTGTTGTTTTGTATCCTGCGGTTTCTTTTCTTTCTTCTCCTCTTTCTCTTCTTCTACCTTGTCCTCTAAGAGTTTCTTTTCTGCAAAAAGCTTACCTATTTCATGGACAATTGGTTCAAAATGTTCTTTACCTGTTATACCATCCGTGACTTTTTGCACCAATACACCGCGTCTATGAAATATAGCTTTATTTGACACGGCGTTTTTCTGCATTACATATTTTTCTGGAAAATGGTCCGCTACATTCAGAATGATATATGACTTGCCAGCACCACTGTCCCTTGAATTTGTATTATGTGACATTGGAGTTTTTGTAAATGCCGTGAACATTCCATAGATTAACTGTGTTGTAGGTTCCTTATCATCTGGAGCTTGCTTTGTTATACATTCAATTACAAATCGAACATCGTCACTTGTTACCATTTCGGACGCGAGCCCTATATCTTCAGCTTCTTCAAGCGCTTCTTTGGTGGGTTTCTTTAAATCAACATTTAACGCCTGATCTAATAGAGATAAACGGTACTCTGCTAACTGTTGTTTCTCTTCAGTGGTCTTATTATTATCATCTTTGATGCGTTTTCTAAACTGTTCGAGAAGGCCTCCAGGTCCAGTAACCTTGTCTCTTAAATCACCTTTGCGGTATGTACTTTGCACAGCTTTGCAGCTTTGCAATGAGATCCTGTGCAGACTTTAACGTGATATGTCTGTAATAGCAATAACCACCTAAGGCTAGAATCACATCATTTCTAGACCCAGGAACATAGATAGAACCGGCAACATCATCGTTCTGTATGATTACACTAATAGCATCTTGTATCTCTTTTTCAGTAAGGTCAAACCTAGCAGCATCGATGTCAAAATCAAACGCATTTTCAGAGTCGTTTGTTTGTTAGCAGCAGCTCGTTCATCTGGAGTGTATTCTATACAACCTTGATTTTTTAGCTCGTCGACGAAACTGAAATAAAACTGTGGGCATTCTGCGATTACAAGATTCTGACCAAGACGCTCATATCTCAACCAGCTTTTGGCTCTATGCTGTGTTGGGTCCAGAGATATTTGCATACATTTAGTTTTAATAGCAACTCTGCAATTGTTAATGCATCTGCTTTCAGACATTGATCTCTCTTCCCACGTTTGAATTTCTGCAATGTCGTTCGGATCTACACCAACAGCTATAACTACATGCAATCCACCATTGGGAGTTTTTTGAATGATAGTTTTACCAAGTAAATCAAAGTCAGCAATAATCTTGTTTGCAATCTCAAACGGTAACTGGCTGTCTCCTATCTCTCAGTTATTATCGATGTCAAACGCAACGATAAATAGGACCTTGCTAGGATCTGATTGTGCGGGTATCGCTGTTAATCCTGTAGCAAGTCCGACACCATACCACGTTTGGAGTCTGATTTTTTCATCCGTTAGAAATAATCTTGGGTCTTGCAAGTTTAGTAGTTTCAGTATACGAAGTCCTGTCTTGTTCACTGGATTGTCATACACGTATCTTAGCTGAGTATCAGTTAGTGTATTCGTCAACTCAACTAATTCAGCTTCCGTAAACAGATTAGATACGTCAGGATCTCCATTGCTATTTAGTGGACGGACTATAATTCCAGCATCGCGATATGGTATTATCTTTTCGAATGGAATTAAATGTGGACTGCGATCAGACGGCACTACAATCACCACCCAGTCTATGTTTAGAATTTTGTGATCCTAAGCCGCTCAGGTAGTCAGATCGATAAGATGATAGTTTACCTCTATAACCTTTTAATAATGGACCTTGTTTAATATCTGTCATATCATGTTCCCTTCCAGGGGGAACCTGAACACTGCGACTCGTCCCACTGTTACCATTAGATGCCAAAGCTCTGGCTCAATCTGGAGGCGACCAACCACTGATTGAGTTCTCACTTTCTCGATCATTTCTTTGCAATTCCGACAAATCGTTTTCGGCAGCTCTCTCATGGTGTTAACATAACCTCCTTCACGGGTTCATTTTCTCTACGACAAGCCTGCCTCCATCAATTTTACATTGGAATTAAAGTCAATTTCATTTATATGATGAGTCTAGATTACGAAGTATTCCATAAAGTTGGTCTTCACTTGTTGCTATGTGATCTGAAAAATATACCGGCCATGGTGTCGGAACAGGGCCTTTTGCAAATAATATTATTTTCTTGCCCAAATTTTTTGCTACAAATATTTCGATGGCAGTACCATAGCTTGGACTATTCGCTATAGCCACGATTGCATCAGAATTTTCATATTTCAAATCACTATTGACTATTTTAGATGATAAGTCCTGCTTTTCTCTAAAGTCTTTATGGGAATAGTCTGTTCCTGTATGAAGTATATGATCTGCCACAGAAAATCCTTTGTTCACCAAGAGAGTATACAAATTTTTATTTCATTGATTCCCCCGTATCCTATGGAACCACATAACATTATTCTCAATTTGATATCACATTAATCCTTTAACATAAGAAAGCATCGAGTTACAGAATGATTCTCTTTATCTAATATATTTTTTGAAGAAAGATTTGCTCTTCTTTGCTAGTTTTTAAATAACCATTAATTCTCTCAAACATTAGGCAATATATAGATTTGGCCAACATAAAGACTGCCAATACAAAATCTTTACATTGTTGGCCACATATCTATCATTAGATTGGCGAACACAAGAGGTCCTAAAAATAAGCGATCTAATCGTTCTTCAAATGCACGTTCAATCGTAGCATACATCAAAAATGTAAGTACTATGTGTAAGTCAACTGCAGATGAATATGCCGTACGATTGATCAATTTTATGAATTTTGTAGCGATCGAATATCCTGATATTTTGGATATGGATAACCTTCTTATTATGGTTAAACAGGGTAATCTAGATTCATATGATCTTCTCAATGGTTATGCTGCATATCTTAGAAATCGCGGTGTTTCCACCCTTACGTTAAAGCAACGTGTCGTTACCATTAAGAACTTTTTTGAATACTGTGATATTGATATAAGTCCAAGGAGATTCAAGTTAAAAATAAAGCTTCCCAAAATAGTCAAGAAAAAAGAAAGAAGCATTGTCAAAGGGAGATGTTATTGAAATATTGAATGTTTGTGACAATATTCGCTTAAGAACATATGTAATGTCACTAGCAGCCACAATGTAAACGTCAAAGAAACCTTCCTATATCACGTCAGAAAATTGGGATGTACTTTTGGCGGATATAGGTAGAATTTCAAATGGTCTGTCTGAAGACATTATGCAGGAGATATTAAGCAAAGAAGGTCGAACGTGGGAAGCAAATGGGACCGAGGCAAAACTTCTCACAATCTATCACATATGAAACTTGGTACGTAAACCTTCACACTAACCACCCTCCTACAGCATAAAAAATCGATATAATTGGAGATAGAAAGCTGAATTCAAGAATCAGAAAGTGTACGTTGACTCGAGTCATTCGAACCGCACACCATGATTACGAAAAATAAAAAGTCAATTTACATTTTTATGCTTAGCCGTACTAAATACACTTAATCAACCGTGATTAGGAGGGTTAACACAGCCATGAAGGGCAGTACACGCTCCAGCAAATCCGTGCCCTGCGGCGGCTCGGGGTTGATCCGTAGGCGTTATTGCAAAAGCATTACCTCTTATTATCGATATCCAGTACATGTGACGTATAGAGTTTGAGTCATCTATTACTGCATAGTCAACATTAGCAGGTATTGCAGCGCTTGCCATTATATGCTCTTTCGTCAATCCACCTGGATAGGCAATCTTAATCTCTTCATTGCCTCCCTCGTTCTTCCTCTCACCACCTGTTTTGACAGGATATGACGTAGGGACTAAATAAGAAGATTCACTAGAGTAGCTGTCAAATATTACTCCTCCTCCAGTCTTCACGTCTATTGCCGTAGTCAAAAGCCTGGGATCTTTTTGATGATCTGTTTTTATTGGAAAAGATTTTACTGTGCTTATGATCATTTGAGGTGGTACTTCTGATTTAATAGTGGTCGCACTACCTTGATATACTCTTTTATCTCCAACTCCAAAGTTTCCTTTAATATCATCTAAATGCCTTATCTCTCCGATTTTCATCAGCTGTATGCAATATTTGATGTTGTCCTTGGTAATTTCTCTAATGAATCTAATCTTCACACCCTTATTCTTCAGATCAATACATACATTTGTCACAGGGTGATTAGAGATAACCAGCATCGAAGGACCATTGACGTCGATGCAGGTATCCATGGTAAATTTGAAACTATTACATTGTTCTACTGTTCTTCTCACAATTTCGTCTGGGTTATACAATACTTCTGTCTTTTCGATAAAGGATTCATCAGTAGGGTCAGCCAAGCTGTATTGTTAGCCAAATTGCAATCTGCAGTAATTAAACGATATGTGGGTCTACCTTTTCGATGGCGTACAAGCACTAACTTTGGTCAGTCTAACCATACGCCCATTCATATATTAAGAAGACATGCGTAAGTCTTTCTAAAGAATATTGCTTTGCTGCAAGGTTCGAGAAGAGAGACATGACTAAGCCCAAGGGAGAATGTCGAAAAATATAAGACCATATTATGTAAAAGACATTCCAATGAAGATGGAATATATCGTTTCAAGAATCGAAGCATCACAGGATGGTAGCCCTTATGTGTATGTTGCATATTCTAATCCTAATGATTTTAAGGCAGGCGCTTATAAAGGACCGCAATTCAATCCCTGTGGACCAAACATGATGGCTTTTACTTCGCCAGAAGATTTGATGAAGAATTTACCAAAAGCGATGTCAAATATTGGTAAAGCAATGGGTGGTGGTGGAGGGTATCCTACAGATAGTCCTACATTTAAGGTCAGTATTAGGGGACTACCAGAACATGTCAATAAAAGTGGGTGATAAAGTAATGATAGAAATTAAGAAGGCAGATGCCAGCGGGATTTAGATTAGATTTGAAATTTCAATTCATTTTTCCAGAGTCACGCGGAGTAATTTTCTCAGGTGGGGCCGGTTTTCAATTGGCGGCTCTTGCTGGAAGTTTATTCTCAAATTAATTATTTTTATCAATTTGCGCCTTCACTCGTCTCACTAAATCATCTAAATTGATTGGCTTAACATAACAATCGCAATTCATATCAGGGAATATTTCTCTTAATGAATCATAATAAACTTCATGTGCTGTAATAAAACATACCTTAACTTTGCTGTCTATCGCTCTTAGCTTTTCATATAGCTCAAAGCCATTCATTTTTGGCATTTTAACATCTAGAAGTACAATATCATATACATCTGCCTTAAAATTCGATAATGCTAATACAGAATCGGTGTAGGTCTCAACTTCAAATTCATTATCTTCTAAGCCTATCTTTAATGAATCGATAATATCTGGCTCGTCATCTACCAGCAATATTTTTTTATTTGGCATGGAGAGATGATGATTATTGTTATTCTTGTGTTTATTATTTAT
>JAICVW010000234.1 GCA_025935105.1 Nitrososphaeraceae archaeon | reverse complement strand
TGTTTTCAACAGAAAATGATGATTAGGTTGATTAGATTTAATTTACTCGCCTGATGTGGGCGTCCTAATAGATTAAAAATCCCACAAGCACAAGCTAATCATGACAGTCGTACATATCGAGTGGCCTAAATCTATGAATAAACAAGTTTGGATCTTCCTTATCTCTTTTATAGGAGCAGCGGGTATCTATTAACGCACTTCTGACCTACTGTCAATCGGTGTTAAGTGACATATAAGAATAATGCAGTCTGTGCTATAAATTGGTTCTAAAAAAAGAAAAAATGCATATAGGAAAATAATGGCACAAGACACCCAGAGAATCAGCATTTTGATAACTGCACTTCCGATACTGTTACTCTCTGCGGTCTTGTCAATTGGGACTAACAATATTTTATAACCAGCATCCGCACACATCTGGCTTCAATTTTAGTGCCAAAGGATATACAGGACAATCAATCAACCATCCTACCTCCTACCATATTTCAACACCCAAATGCGTCGACAACGCGAGGAGCTCCATCAACTGGGTCTGTGATCGCAGGAAATTGGAGCTTTGATGTTAGCAATGTCCAACTGCTGAACTTTAAGTGGGATGCTCAGGCGATGATATTGGGTGACTATCTTACACCTCTGACTCTTTCCATTCCCATTCTTGATAACGATCATTTTTGCAAATATGTAGTGATGAAAGTTACGCCACCTGCTATTACCCCTATTGCAAGTATTGCAGCAAATATTGCTATAGGTGGGATAAACTGTACCATGATTCCATTATTTGGGGCTAATTTCGCAACAGCAGAAGCAGTACCACCACCTGTAATTACACCAAGTATTCCAGAACCCATCAATCCTGCAAATATCATTGTTATTGCTACAGCAGTACCACCAACATTCATAGCTATCAGATGAGTCCATGCAAACGCAGTCTTAAATCTGCGAATATCCCTTCGCATCTGGGTTTCAAGGTGGTCATAGAATACTGCTGTGACTGCAATTGCGACTGTCAATATTAGATATACAATAAACCCAAAGAAAACCCATTTAGAGGGGCCATCAAACGACAGAGAAAGATATTGAATGATATTGATAGAAGAAATGAGGAGCAATTGAACTGTGACACTTAGTATAGTTAATCCTGTAATAATTGCTCCTTGAATTATAGCCGATATTATAAACCTGCTACCCCATAGGCCAATGGTTGGCCTTGATGCTCCACTGTTGTTTCCTACTTTTTCTCTCAACTATAACCTTCCTCTTCGGATATTAAAGAATGTATTTAAAGTAATTATTTAAGGTAGCCAGAGAAAAATTTTGGCAATTTCTTATGGTAAGCATATATTGCTCGGCTTGATAATAAAGTTACCATTTTATCGATTTTTATATTTCTCTATTATGCAGGAAGTATTAATTTCTGCCATTTATAGTTCAATGCTGAAACTTTGGCTCGTTTAGATCCGCTTTTTGCTATGACACCCTTCATATGCAATAGAAATGAATATACCTAATAGTACAACAGAGCCTGCCAATACTGACATCATTTCTACTATGTCCATTATCGAGTCCTCGCCTCCTTTTCTGCTCAATTGCAACAGATTTACTAATAGAAACACTTTTACCTTGTCTTCTACCTATTCTCCATGCAGCTTCCATGATAACTAGCGTGGAAATGAAGCCTACCATAACCCAAACAACAGTTTCAATTTGCTCCATGGTATAAATATTGCAAATTCTATACATAAATCCTGCTAGAAATTAATAGTGATCATTCAGAATTTATCTTGAAAAATCATAAGTGCTGCTGATATCATCGCGAGAATATATCAGATTTGAAGCCAGCCATTCTCAAAATTAGTTTCAAGAATTTGTCTCTATTGAGGGTTGAAGATTAACTTCCTTCAGCTGCTTGAGATTCAATAAACTACATTCAATCATCCGTGTCTTTAAAAGAAAATGAAAGAGTAGGGAGTAGATTACTTATGCAAGTACAGATAGCACTTTACTCCTAACCCAGCACTATTACATAGACATAAAATATCTTTTAGCCAATATACACGTGATAATCTACTAGGAGGTGAGAGTTTAGGATATTACAGGCTAGATATACTATTCAACCTTTATTGTCTTTCCTTTTCCCTTGGCCTGGTCCTTTTTCTTGAATGTTATCTCTAATATCCCATTATTGAAAGATGACTTGGCTGTCTCTATATCAGTTTCTGGTAGTATTTCAAAAGTACGATGGTATTTTCTTTGAGGATCTTCACTCTTAACTTCAACTCTGTTATCATATACATTTATTTTAATTTTATCTTTACTGACCCCTGGCATCTCCACTACAGCCTTAACTTCGTTATCAGTTGTAGTTACATCAACCAAAGGTTCTGTCTCTCCACTAATTTCAGGTCTCATTAATCCACCAAATCTTCTTGAAGGTTTAACATTCCCAAACTCCCTTACTTTTGGTTTACCATCGGGCCCAATAGTCATTGAATATCCATACACCATAGGTCCTACTTCTCTTACCTTCCCGCCAGCTGGAGTAGTATATTCCCTTACCAAGTCTTTGGGGATTCTTTTTTCTATATCTTCAAACTGAGATTCCATCTCCCTTCTCATTTCATCGAATCCCCTAAACATGTCGTCAAAAAATCCTCTTCTACCAAAGAATCGCTTAGTCCAATCAAATGGTTCTATATCATCAAAGCTCACGAATTATTCACCTATAGAGTGTACGGCGAAAATACTACTTAAGAATTTCGAAAGCAGTGTAAGCGATTCGAAACTCGAAAATAGGGCAGCCCTTGCAGATTCTCAAGTCTATTTGCGTAACATCCTAAAAGTAGGGTATGGTGATCACTATTGGTCATGCATAGCCACTGCACAGGCCGTCATTCCATTTATATCTAGTGCGGATGAATAGCAAACCGACAAACCGACAGACACGACCCTGAAAGGCCAAAATGGAACTGTTACATGGAAAGGATTATGAAAAGGCAAAGAGAAGAGAAAATTATAACCACGTAGCATCGACTATGAAAATAGGCGATTTTAATATTTAAAAATGAAACTACTAGCACTAATTTTATTAATACACACAAAGATTGGCTAACCATAATTCATCTCACAAGAAGGGTCAATACTTGAATCCAAATGAAAGAAAGTTAAATGAAAAAAGAAAATCAGATGTATGTGCAAATCTAGAAGCAGGCGATGAATTTGATAGACAAGGAAAATTATGCTATAATTAAAAAGAAATGAGAGCAATGAGATGTGAGGTAACTACGACCTGAATTGCGAGGACAAACCTTGGATATATGGAAAACCTGACATAATAATTAATCTTGATGATAATTTCTTTTAACTCAGTGTTACTTATTTTAGGGAGTCATCTCAATTTAGAATCTTGCCTATTTCATTTTTGTGGTGCTACAGTCAAATGACCAATTCTCCATATCCACGAGCAGGCTTTGGCTCCTTAAAGCAGATTAAAGTGGATATTTGTGACTTGTCATAAATGCCGCGTACAATAATCACTATCGGCCAAGTTTATTGTTTTTTCCTACTGACGGATTAATCCCTTTGAAGAACCTTTGCATGCAAACCTCGTGCCAATAGAACAAACAGCAATTAGAAGGTAATCTTGAATAATGTGATCCAAGCGTTAAGATTATAAACTAACATTGTTAACTTATGTGCTTCTAACACTATTAAGGGAGCATAGAAGTCAAACACATGGTTTCACTGGTTGGTGAGAAAACAATCGGATTCACCCAAAGGATAGCCGCGATAGGTACTTCTGAATCCGTCTTAATTAGCATTCTATATTTGATAGGACTAATACCTTGGCCAAAATCCAACAGAAAAAGAAGGAGAAACAGGAGCAGACCTAGTTTGTAGCATAATTCAGGAATATCGTAATTAAGGTGTTATTTTCAACATTGATATAAATAGTCCATTGTGTCAGTCATTGCCAATACATAATAATTCGTGGTTTGTTGACTGATACGGACTATAAAGCATCGGATAATTATGGTATGAGAGTAAACATAGGGTCTACCTCTATGACAGTGTCTGATAGAGCTAAGAGAGAGTTCAATTATTCCAACAAGATACAAAATACCAAATAGAATGGATGATGAACTGTAATTGGACATTTTTGTACAAAGTATCTGTTTCAAACTGACTATGATACATGATCAGACCAGCTTTATTTGTTGTCAATTATGACCCAAGCTCAGGTATTTAGTTCATCAGGAACATGAACCTTCAGTGAAGAATTTTACCTCTTCAGATTTTAATCCATTCTGGAGATATGGACAATCATACTTACACCCACCACAACAACAGCCACAGTATCGGTCTGAGGTCCATTTTATTGAAGACTGTGTAGCCATGCTGACAAACGATTTAGGCAAAATCTTGGAGAAAAACTGAGTGACGAAATTATTAATGAGCATACTGCCAGTACTTCACATTCGCCCACATTACCTGCTTTCATACCAACAGACGAAAATTTCTCTAGCACAATTTAAGATTTAGTATTAGAATAGGATTAGAGAAATGGCTACTCGTATAGCCTTAATAATCCATTTAGACAGGTGGTGACAACATGGTGGTGATTGTCTCTCGATACCCTTGTCATTATTTGGAGCATTTACGGTAGTGATTCCTGAGGTAAATAAAAGAACAAAATCTGGATAGAAACAGATGTAGTTTGTTTCTATTGTTTTACATTAAAAAGTGCCGAATATCCATGTATGGGAATTTAGTTACAAACTTTATATATTCTTGACCGAAATGCTATCTCATGAATCAAAAACTAACCTTGTCGCTATTAGGCTTAACATTGGCCGTCGCGGCCACGTTAGCTATAGCACCAATTGTAAGTACATGTTAATGACTAGGAATGGCTAGAATAGTACTTCGTGATGGCAAGGACTATTGTTTAGATTGCAATGAGTTTATAACAAACAGAGAGCATATAGAAGCCCGTCACCAAGATCCAAATTAGACATAACACCATAATGAATTTAGAAAGAAAGCAACGAAGTAAACGCCACATGGGAATTGGTATGCATCAGGTATTCGGGTATAGGACATAATTAATTAAAGGATGGTGACACAATAATTCATGTTCATTGAGATTATTGCCATATGTGAACTTATATTATCATCATCATTATCATTGTCTTCATCAGCATTATCAATATTTATGATTCCACCAGATTTTTTTGGAAACTTGATCAAGTCTACTATTGCTCTTTTTGTAGTTATCGATCCAATAGGCAGCGTTCCTCTTTTTATCGTTCTTACTGAAAAGATGGACAAAAACGAAAGAACTACAGTTTCAAAGATCGCTATCGTTACGGCAGCCGCATTACTTACAATATTTGCAGTAGCTGGTTCACAGATACTTACGTTATTTGGAATAACTATT
>JAICVW010000468.1 GCA_025935105.1 Nitrososphaeraceae archaeon | reverse complement strand
TCTCTGTCCATCAGGGACTGCCAAAAATCATCCCAAACCCCAACACTGACGTTAAAGTTCTCAAATATGCCGGGCTTCGTTTTTGCTGTTACAAATTTCTCAATATCTGGATGCCATGCTTCTAAGATGCCCATATTGGCACCTCTTCGCTTTCCACCTTGCTTGACAACATCCGTAATGGTATCAATGATGCGCATAAAGGAAGTAGGTCCAGATGCAACACCAGATGTAGATGCAACGATATCTCCTTCAGGTCTTAAATCTGAGTAGTTTATACCAACTCCTCCCCCGGATTTAAAAATCATCGCTGCATCAGTGGAGGAATCCATGATGCCCTGCATATCATCAGGCATATTAAGTACGAAGCAAGCTGAAAGTTGTCCTAACCGTGCGCCTGCATTCATTAGAGTAGGTGTGTTAGGGAGAAAGTCTTTCGAAACCATTAGGTTGTAGTACTCTTTGATTTTTTCTCCGTATGTAGCAAAAGTGCCTTCTGCGATTAATTTGAGTAATTCCTTAAAACTAGTCTTCATATGTCCAGCCCTTGCAAGCTCGCAATAATGCCTGATAATAGCTTCAAAGTGAAATTTATTCAAGTAGTACTTGCCGATCTTGAGCTTTAGATCAAAGTCGCTCACTTTTTTATAATATTTCTCAGCTTCTCCTGTGTCTGTAGCTTGATTTGTATCCTTTGGCAACGTGAATATCCGAGAATCGTGCATAAGGTCAGGGATGACTATCATAATAGCTACCCTTTCAAACATCTGCTTTGGACCTTCAATTATTTCATTACTATCATCCCTCAGCAAATAACGAGCTGCTAAAACCCTTAGAGAATTGATATCGAATGACTTGTCTACCTCATCCAAGACCTTCTTGTTTAATATCTTCATCTTTTCATCGCGGAGTTTGCGTCTCTCGTGTCTGTACAATATAAATGCCTTGGCTGTTTCTGAAAGACCCTCTTCGATAAGAATCGATTCTACAACATCTTGTACATCTTCAACGCTTGGGATCTCGAGAGATCCATACCCGTGATATACTAATCTTTGAACCACTTTATTGGCCAACTTTTCGGAAAGTGAAAAGTCTGGTTTACCAGTAGCAACCAGAGCTTTATAAATGGCATCGGAGATTTTACCACCCTCAAATTTGACTTGATAACTGTTCCTCTTCTTTATATGAACGATCGAATTCTCTTTCTGATTAAACTCGGTAACTCCTGCCATTCCGTTATTACCACAGGCAAATGAATTTAAAAGTTAGCTTCGTGAAAATGGGCTGATTATGTAGTAAGAAATACTGTTTTTGGAGAGTGGCTTTCAGATCCGAACCAACTTAATACTATTTAGCCATATATTCACCAGATCACGTAGTCTTCAAATGAGGAACATGCCTTATCCGTCAATACTCTAGCTACTACCGAGCAAATGTGGAGATTTGCAAAATTCGCATCTCTCCGTACTGCTACCTGACCTCTTTCCGCAGCTCTCGCAGATCGCGTATCTAACGGTCGGGCGGAAAAATGGCAAACTTGATGCCGACATTAATGCCTGTTTGGATTGCTCTGAAGAGTCAAGTTGCGTTACGTCTAAAGTTACTGATAACCCACCTGTCAGGATTTTCTCTATTGCAAGGCATTCTTCTATCAAAGCTTGAGAATTATTGCCTGCCGATTGACTTAGCTGTTCTCCGGAAAGGAATAAGCCTTGTGAATATTTGGAAGGCTGTTGATTGGACAGTAAGTATCCTCTGCCATACTTGTCGGAATCTAAAGCTGCAAATCTAAGAGCGCTGCCATCTTCTATCATTGATACGCCTATCATGCTGTCGCCATAGTTTTTTCTTTGGTCTAGCGCCACATCTACTGAGGTCTTTAACACTTTCTGCAAGACCCCCTTCCCATCATCATGAGGCCGATATCCCAAAATATCGTTCACAGATTCCTTGGCCCCCACTAAATTCACTATTATGTTTGTAGTCCCAGAGTGCATGAAGCTCGAATGGTGAATAAGCATGGGAAGAGTGCCTTTTTCTATAAGATCACTAACGGATTTTTTCCTTATCTCAAGAGCTGCTAATGCTGGCTTTATCATCATTGCCAATCTGGCACGAAAATATGTCTCATCCTTGTTAGATTGGTAAGCAAGTCTGGGTAGGTTGATGGAAAGGGATTGGTAAGAAACCACGGCCTCAGAAGTACTACCCCCAATTGATTTACGACTGCCACTATTTGCTCTTAGCCCGCCGTCATGTGAAAGCGAAATGGTTCCTCCAGCCCTAATTACTTTGACAACATTATCTATATGATATTTAAGATAACTTCTTTGGGTTTCCGACTCACTATATAATAATGAAATGCCTATGCGAGGTATTGGGGTAGAATTCACGTATTGAAGATAACCAACAAGTAATGCGTTAACTAAATCGGCTTCTGTCTCGTTAGCTGGAATTGTTAAGGTGGTAACTGGTAATCCTGAATGAAAGCTGGGAGCTGTAGAAGATAGCATAAGAGCCTTTGCGAATCGCGAAGAAATTTCATCAGGACTATTCGTTCTTTCTAAAATCATGGGAATAATGCCCTCAAGCACGACTTCGATTGATGCTTCTTTACTCAATAGTGATATTAACAATGATAAGTACAACTCAAAGTCGCCTGACCTACCAATCTCATGCATCCTTGTTAGGTTTAGAAACTTACCCCTTGGATCAAGTGAATCATTCACAAAATCGGTAACATCTAGAAAAATAGTGTCTGGTACTAATCCCCACGTACCGCTGTACGAGATATTCAACTCTCCTGCTAAGTGCATGTCAGCGATGTCTTTAGGAAGGACATTGGTTAAGAGGTATTCAGAGAATATAGATTGGGACGCACTAGACATGATAGTGTCAAGTCCATTTCTAGAAGAAGAAGCACTAGCTAACTTCTCCACCACATTGCATGATGGAAGACCCAACCTTGCCAACTTATTCCTGTATTCTTCATGTCCGTGCTCAATAAGCACTGAGTTAACTGTTTCTCGAATTAGAGGTGATGTAAGATATACCGCTTGGAATTTATAGATCTTGTTCTCAACTTCTTCCGTTATTTTATGTGCTTGCTCTAAAGGCATATTTGCCTCTCTGACGAGAGATTGAATTATTTTATTAGAATTAAATTCTTCAATAGAAGGCTTTGTAGTCCTAACATACATTTTGCCACTTTCTATTATCGAACGCTCCTCTATTTGTCTAGCAAGGCTTAGCACAAGCTTACCCAAATTGGTAATCGTGTAACGACGTTCTGCCTTGTTCAGTGCTACCAAAGACTGTCTGAGTAATTTTCTTAAGTGATAAGCAAAC